>NZ_JBSVWS010000062.1:0-28918 GCF_054071155.1 Pseudomonas sp. SDO5532_S415
ACCAAAGAGATTGTGGGGGATGTGTTGGCCTTTTCGCGAGCGGTCTCGCTCCCACAAGGGTATGGGGTACAACCACGCCATCTGCGTCATTTGATTACACGGTGTATCAACAGAAATTCCGGGCGAGCGGTATATCTTCGCGCCACAGCTTTTTACAGTGATCGATCCACTCCGTTCCCTCACGCCAAGAGTGATCCTTCATGCCCCACGACTTGACCCATCTTGATGCCGCACTGGCCGCCTACCCCCGGGCGACACTGCTCGAAGGCCCGACACCGATCCAGAAACTCTCTCGACTCAGCCAGCTGCCGGAAATGAACGGCTGCAACCTCTACGTCAAACGCGACGACCTGACCGGTCTCGGCGGCGGCGGCAACAAACTGCGCAAGCTGGAGTTCCTGCTGGGCGAAGCACTGGCCGAGGGCGCCGATACCCTGGTGACCTGGGGCGGTCTGCAATCGAACCACGCCCGCCTGACCGCCGCCGTCGCGGCTCGCCAGGGCCTGGCTTGCGAGCTGATCCTGACCCCATCCGCCGTACGCGGCGATGACGACTTTCGCTACAACGGCAACGTCATACTGGACGCGCTGTTCGGTGCGAATATCCATCGACTTGCCTTGGGCGCCGCGCCTGACGCATACGCCGCCGAGTTGGTGGAAAAGCTCAAGGCTCAAGGAAAAAAAACCTTCGTCATGCCATTGGGCGGCTCCAGCCCCCGGGGCAGTCTGGGCTATGCCGCCTGCGCCGGCGAAATCCTGCGCCAGGCAGATGATCTCGGCATTCAGTTCGATCAGATCATCGCTCCCAACGGTAGCGCCGGTACCCACTCAGGCCTGCTGGCCGGTATCACGCTGGCCCAGGCCTCCACGAAAATCGTCGGCTATTCGGTGCTGTCCACCGAAGAACAGGCATCGGCGTTAACCCTGGAAAAAACCCGGCAGGTGTTGCAACTCCTCGCCCCCGCCACCTCGCTGGCCGACAGCGCGATCAACGTCGATGGCAGCCAACGCGGCGAAGCCTACGGTGCGCCCACCGAAGCGATGCTTGAAGCGGTGCGCCTGCTGGCCTCCCATGAGGGCCTGCTCACCGACCCGGTCTACGGCGGCAAGGCGTTCGCTGGTTTGTTGGCCGCCGTGCGCCGGGGCGACTACCCGGCGGGCAGCCATGTGTTGTTTGTGATGACGGGTGGGTTGCCTGGACTTTTTGCCTATCGCAGTGCTTTCGACTGACCGGTTTTTTCAGGCATAAAAAAACCTCCCCAGTCACTAACCTGGGGAGGTTGGGTTTACGCAATACAATCAGTTCTTGGCTTTGGCCATGTTGGTGAACAGCTCGGTCGGTACTTTCTTGCCGTTGGAGGTGAATTGGTTGGTGCGGAATTTGTAGACCTCGCCTTCGGAGAGGAAACCGTCTTTGTTGGTGTCCATCGCCTTGAACTCTTCACCGCCCTTCGGCGCCACGGTCAGCAGTTCTTTCAGGGAAACGCGGCCGTCGTGGTCGGTGTCGGTACGGGCGAAGGAAGCATCGCCGCATTTGCCTTCACCGCACTTGCCTTCACCGGCCTTGGTTACTTTGGCACCGGCTTCATCGGCACCGCATTTGCCTTCGCCACACTTGCCTTCACCGGCCTTGGTCGCCTTGGCTTCATCGGCGCCGCACTTGCCTTCGCCACACTTGCCTTCACTGGTCTTTTCCGCAGCGGCGAGTTGGTAGCCTTGTGGCAGTGCATCAGCGGCGAAGGCGGTCGAAGCGAGGTTCATGCTGCCGGCCAGTGCAACTGCGATCAGGCCAATGCGGGATTTATTCGACATACGGGACATGGTTGTTACTCCGGATACAGTGTGCGGCCAGGCCGCTAAGGGTCATGCCACAAGGGCAATAAGCCGTGGTGCGAGGGCGTTTGCTTTCTCGCTGAGGCAGGGCTATTTGACTGCACACGTGTATCCCGGATGTATCCGGATCGAGGGGCATTTGTAAGCCAGTCTCCGAACACGGGGTTGGGATACACAGCGATACATATGCCCTGCTTTTTAATCCTGGCGAGCTGATTGCGAACGTTGCGCGGCTTGAAATGCAATACCCTATGTCGTCGAGGTAGGGGGCTATTTCAGGATGAACAGATCCCCTTCCACGTCCGCATCGCCGTGTTTGCGACTCTGCGCCGCGGCGTCGTAGAGGATCAGCAGAACCTCCCCACGCTGTTTCCCCGACTCGAACAGACACATGCCCTCGGCATGATCGTCGCCTTGCCCAAAAGGCACCTCCAGCACTGTTTCCAATTGATCGGCAAAGACCACGCTTTCCTCATCGGGCACGAAACCACCGTGCCAGCGAAAGACCGTCACCGGACCGTCCAGCTCCATGGTGGGACCCGCCATGATCAACAGATCGTCGCCGCTCATGCATAGGTCACGCACCCCCAGGCCGTTTAGCGCAAAGAAGTGCTTACGGTAGCGGCGCCCGCCTGGGCCAATCTTCTTGAGGACTAGCGTGTCAGTCGAGCCATCATCCAGTTCGGGCTCGATCTCCAATAGCACAGCCCAGCCGCGAAGGACCGGCCCTCGCAGCCCCAGCAAAAGGCGCGAGCCGATCACCACCAATCCTTCGATATCGAAACCGTTGTCTTTACCCGGAATACTCAGGAAATGGCGTAGCTGATCATCTTCAGCAATTTCCGCGGTCAGGTCGTTACCGACCTTATCGCCATGTAGCTGCGCCGCCGAACGCCCGTCGGCGTCCACCTTCCCGGCGAGCGTACAACCATCGTTCTGCTGTACCACCGGGATGCGGGCCAGTAAAAAGCGGTTGCCGTCCGCCTCTACCGTCGATAGCCGCTGGATATTCTTCTGCGCCGGCCTGTCGGCCTCAGCCTTCTTTCGTTTCAGGCTATGGGAACCCACCACCCAGAGGTAACCACTGGCATGGTCATACGCCAATCCCTCGATATCGATTTCAGCGTCTTGCTTCGGTATGGGCAGGTCGAGGTAATCCATGAGCGGGAATGATTGGTGCTCATTGCACGTCACCCCTTCGCCGGGTGCAGCGTCCTGGATTTTCAGGCGTTCCAGGTTTGTGGTTTCGTCGTTGGCCACCCACAGTGTGTCGCCAATCTGCTGAGCGACCGAAAGGCCATCGCGCAACGGCCCGGACGCAGGATCAAATTTCAGCAACGCAGCATTGCTTCGCTCGCTCATGAACGCTCTCCTGTCATCATGGCGTAGTGCGCCGATTATTCAGAGCCGGATTTCCCGCAACTTATTCGTCCATTGCTTGCGATCGAGGCTAGTGGCTGGCCGACGATAATCAACGCCTTTCGCTAGTCTGTTTTCTCACAGTTGATAGAGCGCAGGGGAATAACCTGGGCGTGCCGGGTGGTTGCTGCTCTGTTGTGCGGGGCATGACTGGCTATGCTTGATCTGTTGCCAGACGCTGGCAGCCACATCGTGAACGGAGGTGTTTGAAATGCAACTCATCACGTTGAAAATCGATAAGCCGCAAGTGACGAACTTCATTTTGGGTCAGACGCATTTTATCAAGTCCGTCGAGGACATCCATGAAGCGCTGGTCAATGCGGTGCCAGGTATCCAGTTCGGCGTGGCGTTCTGTGAAGCTTCCGGTAAATGCCTGGTGCGATGGTCCGGCACCGACACCTCAATGATCGAACTGGCACAGAAGAATGCGCAAGCCATCGCCGCCGGCCATAGTTTCATCATTTTCCTGGGCGACGGCTTTTACCCGCTGAACGTGCTGAACACCATCAAAGCGGTGCCAGAGGTATGCCGTATTTTTTGTGCCACCGCCAATCCCACTGAAGTGATTCTGGCGGAGACGGAACAAGGGCGAGCCATCCTGGGCGTCGTGGATGGCTTCTGTGCCAAAGACATTGAAGGCGACGAAGACATCCTGTGGCGCAAGAACCTGCTGCGGCAGATCGGCTACAAGTTGTGAATGGCAGAACGGACCGGGTTCACGCCAGCAACTCGGTAATCCACCGGGCCTGGCGGGCAACGTCCTGTACCTTCTCTTCGGGAACGGCCTGCCGTGCCTTGGCGAAGCTGGTCAGGGTCTTCTGTTTCTGGCGGAGCCTGCGCTGCCACTTGAGCAGGAACGCCGGGCTGCGGGCCTGCATCTGCAACGGGCCGAAGTACAGTTCCTCGTCGGTGTAGATCACCGGCCCGTCGCGCTCGGCGACGATGATTTCGTAGTCGAAGCGGTCTTCGCGCAACACGTCCTCGCAGAGGATACGGTAGTCATTTTCCATCAGCCATTGGCGCAGTGGCTGCTCGCCGCCGTTGGGCTGCAGAATCAGGCGCTCGTGGCCGCTCAGGCGTGCCTTGCCGCTGTCGAGGATGTCGCGGATCGTCTCGCCGCCCATGCCGCAGATACTGATCGCCGTGATCCCGTCTCCCGGCTCGATGGCCGCCAGGCCATTGGCCAGGCGCACGGTGATCCGCTGGTCCAGACCGTTCTCGCACACAGTGCGTTCAGCCGCGTGAAACGGAGTTAATGCCACCTCGCCGGCCACCGCCGCCTCAATGACGCCACGACGCATCAACGCCACCGGCAGGTAGCCGTGATCCGAGCCGATATCGGCCAGGCGCGACCCTGATGGCACATGTGCCGCCACATGCTCCAGGCGCATGGACAATGTCTGTTGGTTCAACTGTTGCCCCTTTTCACCACGAACGTCCGGCACCTTTGGTCGGATAGGGGCGTGATTCTGTCGAGCATCGCCGGGCATTTCAAATTTATGCGACCAGAGCCACAGGGCCTCCCGTGCTCGCAGAGCATTTAGCCACTATTGGCCACCCAAAAACTTCCCGACATTCTCATGAACAACCGAGGAATATCGAATGTCCCACTCGTTAGTGGCGCTTTCAAAAAGCTGATGTCAAGGCTATGCCCAATAGGGGGAGGACTTCTGATGGTTAGGTCGCAGGCTGTGGATGCTCCCGTACAAACCTTGTTGCTCGAGCGCAATGACTGGGTGCCCAACAACCCTCGCTTACCGGTGCTCATTTACATCAAGGCCATTGCCGTTCAACAAAGTGATCCGGCGGCTTTGTTCGAAAATATCTTCAGCGCCAATGGCTGGCCACCGCAATGGCGGTATGGCGTTCACGACTACCACCACTATCACACCCAGGGCCATGAAGTGCTGGGCATCGCCAGCGGCTTCGCGCGCCTGATGCTGGGGGGCCCGCAGGGTCGGGTGCTGGAAGTCAGCGCCGGCGATGTCTTGCTGTTACCTGCGGGCACCGCTCACTGCAATACCGAATCCAGCGATGACTTTCTGGTGGTGGGTGCTTACCCGCCGGGCCAGCACGCTGACATCTGTCGCGATGCGCCGACGCAGGAACAACTGGCGAGTATTCTCGAACTGCCGTTTCCCGAGCGGGATCCGGTTCAGGGTGTGCACGGGGCGGTCAGTCGACATTGGCTTTGAGTGTTGCGCGCAGGTGCGCTCTGTCCAGCCTCTTCTTCCCACATAAGCGGGCGGGTCAGGACAGAGACGCAAAACCATCAAGCGGTCAGTAGTCCCAGAAGGCCGCGACCCAGCGAAAGGCCTCACCATCGACCTTCACCCGGCCGACCGAAGGAAACGGCAGGTGCGTGGCGACAAACAGCTCACCGCTCGCCGCCGCTTCTTGCATAAGGCGGACCCGAACGCGAACCGATTCCTCGGGGTCATGTTCAAAGCCGTTGTGCCAGTCGGGGTGTTCGAAGGCGACCGGGAACAGCGCATCGCCCGCGAACGTCAGCCGCTCGCCGCCGGAGTTCACATAGACCACGCTGTGCCCCGGGGTATGGCCGCCGGTGAGCTTGACGACCACACCCGGCGCCACCTCGTATTCATCTTCGAATGTGCGCACCTGGCTGCGATAGTCGGTCATGAACTGATTGGCGGTCGCGCGCAAGACGTCCGGTACTGGCGACGGCATGTCGGTGAGCGCGAAATCGGGCGACTCCCAGAACGCGACTTCAGTGGCCGACACGTGGATCCGCACATCCGGTCGAAGCCGGTTCTTCACTTCATCGACGAGCAACCCGCCAATGTGGTCCATGTGCATATGGGTGATCACCACGTCGGTCACCGACTCAAGATCGATACCGGCACCCGCCAGCCGCTTGGGAAACTGCCCGGCCCGTGGAAAGCCGGGGAACTGCCCTCCCAGTCCGGCGTCGACGAGGATGGTCTGGTCGCCGCTGCGCACCACCAGCACGTTCAGTGCCCAATCGAATGCGTCCGGCCCCAGGAACATGTCCTTGAACCAGGCCGCGCGGGCGGCGGGGTCGGCATTGGTGGACATGGTTGCGGTCGGCAGCGGCAGCACCCCGTCGCTGACCACCAGCACGTCGATCTCGCCGACACGCAGTGCATAGCGCGAAGGCACCAGCTCCTCGAAACCCACCCCTTCAGGGTGTGAGGTGTTGTGCAAGCTCATGTGTTGCAGGGTCATGGTCGCTCTCCGATTGCCTGGGTCAAAAACCTGATGCGAAGCCGCTCCCTCTGTGCGAGAGCGACGAATCGCGTTGGGAGCCAGTCTGCATGGCGATGCACTGCGGCCGATACCATACGGGGGTATAACGAGCTTGCGCTTTAGGGTGATCAGTCCCAGCAAAAGGTATGAGCGTTCAGCGAGGCGAATAACCGGTGTTATGCCGCGCGTGAAAGCCGAAAGAAGCGGACGGGGATCTGGTTTATGATGCAATCCGAAACATTCAAGCATGCATAAGCCGGGCAGGAAATCATGAATCGTCAAAAGAAAATAAAGCAGTTATTAAAGGCGCACGCCAAGAAGGCCAGTGCCAAATTGGCACCGAAGAAGCCTAAATACATCAGTAAAGCCGACCGATTGAAACTGGCGGCTGAAGCCAGTCCAGAGTCGATCATCTCCACTGAGAGCTGATCCTTTCAGTAAATCCTGTCCCGCAGCGCCCGTCTGACCTCAGCCTGTATGGCATAGGCCGGCGCCTCCACGGCATCGAAGTCCTGTGTGTAGCGCTGGGCAAATCCCTCTACCCCCCATTCCTGAAACTGCTGCACATGCTTGAGTTCGTGAGCCCAGAGCGCGATGTCCTGTTCTGCGCTTTGAGCGTCCCGGAACAGGATGACGTCGATCAGCGTCACGGCACCGACATCGGGGTTTTGCAGCATGGCCGTGGCGGTGCTGAATTGGCCGTTGTCGCTGACTTTATAGTGCGCGGCATCGAGGACGCTGGGGGCGTACCAATGCAGCAGTTGTTCCCGGACATGCGGTGGAATGGGTTGCAGGCCGACGGCGGCGGCTTCGGCACGAGCCTGGGTCAGCCACAACGCCAGTGCAGGCGCCGCGATCTGGTAAATGCCATCCGGCACGGTGCCCAGCAGCGGTCCCAGGTCTGGCAGGCAAATGCAGCTATCCAGGCACACCTCCCTCTCGCCAGCCGGGCAGCCGCTGGCCTGGGCTGGCACTTCAAGCGTCAGGCATAGAACAAACAGCGCCACCAGGCGCGTGGTGATGGGCGGCATTGGATGCTCCAAGGATGGATGCAGTGCATGGCGGGCCGGAACTAATGGGCGACCTGCATCGATTCAGCGTAGTCCCGAAGTGCAAATGGAAGCCATCGGGTTGAATCGTGCAGCGGTCACCAGATTCCCGAAAAGCGATTTCTCCATCTTGGGCTACTGTCACAACAGAGTTGGGCGACAGGTCACCCGAGACAGGAAGACAGCATGCTTTATTTTCAGGAAATGCTAGGCATTGCCGTGTTCTCGATAACCGGGGTACTGGCTATCCAAAAAGCCGATGTTGATTTGTTCGGCGCGGTGGTGCTTGGCATCATCACCGCTATCGGTGGCGGCACCTTGCGAGATTTGTTGTTGGATCTACCGATCTTCTGGATCGCTGACTTCAATTACATCTGGGCTGCTTTGGTTGCCGCACTGCTAGCGTTTTTCCTGACCCAACGCTTGCAAAGACGTTACCGCCTGCTGCTCTATCTCGATGGTCTGGCCGCCGCGCTGTTTGGGCTGGCGGCTACCGAGAAAGTACTGGCACTGTACCAATCCGCGCCTTTGGCGGTGATGATGGGAGTGCTCACCAGCATTGGAGGCGGTATAGCACGCGATGTCCTGGCTGGGAGGGTTTCGCTGTTGATGTCGCGTGAGATCTACGCCACGCCGATCTTGTTGGGATGCACCCTCTACGTCGCGCTACGTGACCTGTTCCCGTCGATCTGGGTCGCCGGTTGGATCGCTTTGATTTTCACCTTTGGCCTGAGGTTTTTGGCCATCTACCTGCATCTTCAAATGCCAGCGATGTTCTCTACGAAGCAGGGATAATTCTCTCAGTTACAGCCCTCAGTGAAACGGCGACCTGCCCATGTGCTAACGTTCGCGCGTCATCACCTGAAAATCATACGCCGATGTCCATTGCTGACAACCTCCTCGCCTTTACCCTCGCCGCCACTCTGCTGACGCTCACACCCGGGCTTGATACCGCTTTGGTATTGAGAACGGCAACGGTAGAAGGCAAGCAACAGGCGTTCCGCGCCGCACTGGGTATCAATGCCGGCTGCCTGCTGTGGGGGCGGCGGTCGCGTTTGGCCTGGGTGCCTTGATTGCGGTGTCGGAGTTGGCGTACAGCCTGTTGAAGTACTGCGGCGCCGCTTACCTGGCGTGGCTGGGATTGAACATGCTGCTGCGTCCACGCAGTTCATTGTCGCCCCTTGAGACAGATGGAATGCCAAAGGCAAACTGGTTCTTGAAGGGCATGATGGGGAACGTCCTCAATCCCAAGATCGGGATTTTCTATGTTTCCTTTCTACCGCAGTTCATCCCCCAGGGACACAACCTGATTGCCTGGACATTTGGCCTGGTCAGCATTCACGTAGTGCTCGGCCTGATGTGGTCTACGACGTTGATTGGCGCCACTCAACCACTTGCCGGCATTCTGCGGCGCGGGAAAGTGATCACGTGGATGGATCGCACGACAGGCCTGGTATTTGTTCTGTTCGCGGCTCGGTTGGCCTTTAGCAAGCGTTAGGGCGGCATCATCCGATTTGCCGTGATTGACTCTTTTCTTGATCCCCCTTCAACTGCATCTGCGTCATGCTTGTCTCCCTTTGCTGTTGTTCTGGCGATAACGCTTCGTAATCGAAAGCAGTTTTTTCGTCAGCGGGATGTTGAGGAGTGGGAGGGAGATCAGATCAGTTTGGCTACAAAAGCGACGACGACAAAGGTCGTCAAAGCGAACGCAGCACCGATGCTGAAAGGCAATAGAAAAGCACGGGCCGCAGTCGGGGTGGGGCTGCGCATTTCTTCGGCCAGAGCAGCTACATCACGGTGCAACTGTTCGATGCTGGCTTGATTCGTAGATTGTGTGGGCATGCTGCTTTCTTCCTTTGCGCGTCACGGTTCAACCCTGATGCGTGAAGCTATGTTTGGCAATGTGGGGTCTCGCAGCGGCAATACTCAGTGCCGCTTCATCCACATCCTCGCTGCCGCGAACCCAGCGCTCAGAACCTGGACCAAAGACCTACAGCGGCGACAATGGCAGTTACCATACCAGCCCCCACTGCGAACGGGTACCAGAAGGCTTCCTGCTTCAACTTACTTTCTTCCGCCATGAACTTGCGGGTTTCGGCGGTACATTTGCGAATTTCAACTTGTAGTTTATCGAGCTCCAGATTGTCGCGGTCGTTTTGTAGCATGAGTATCCTTTCAGGACTTAGCGGGTATCTGGGCTACTTGCCGGCGGTGCCTCCCTGTTCTGCCCTCCCACTATTTCCTTTCCCTCAATGCTCGGATAGCAGGTGACTCCCGTAGAGTTGTAGGCAACGTCCGAGAACTGCGCACGAACAGGCGCTCTCTGTCGAGGCATACAAAATTGGTTGACCATTGCAGTGCAGCGCTCCCAAGTGAGGGACCGCTGCACAGTCCGGTGTAATTAGCACCGATTACCTCAAAAAGATCCTGGCTACTCTCTAGGATCAATCTGATCCAGCACCCGGTTCGCCGTGATTTCCGCCAGCATGATGCTGTTGGAAATGCCCAGCAACGCATTGCGATCTCCACCCTCCAGATGATCCACCAACTGATGCACCATCACGTCGACCGAGGCCAGGGTTTCGACTAGATAGACCATCAGCGTTTCGGTAGAGGTTTCCGGGTTCACTGTAAACAGGGTGGTGGGTGTTCGTGGTGTGGCCTTAATGTCGGCCGTCGAGGGGAAGTGGAAGTTGAGGGCACGCTCGGCGGCCTCATTGAGTTTTTTTGAATCGGGTTCGTATGGGGAGGCTGGATCGGTGTCCGGCGGGTTTGGCGTGACCTTGAACATGGTGAAACTCCTAGAGAAATGGAGCTGCCACTATTCGCTGCGAAACGAAAATAAGGTGGCAACTGTACGCGGGTTCGCAGACCAGGACTCTAGGAACCCGGCAGACCCTAAGGCCTCCCACGCACAGCCGCCATGACATGAGTGACAGACTTAACGAAGAGTCTGCTCACGGACGGTAGTCGTTGTGCGTCTAGAGATTACCAGGCTGCGAAACCCGATCACTGATGGGCAGTGACGCGAATCAAGTTACCGAGCGGCCCCAAGGCGCACAAGCCGGCGGATTCTGGCGTAGTCGTAGGCAACGACGCAAGGTTTTGTGGCTTTCAGGAAGTAAGGTTGAGGTCGCTTAAACATGCGCTTTTTGGCA
Source organism: Pseudomonas sp. SDO5532_S415 (assembly GCF_054071155.1). NCBI lineage: Bacteria > Pseudomonadati > Pseudomonadota > Gammaproteobacteria > Pseudomonadales > Pseudomonadaceae > Pseudomonas > Pseudomonas sp. SDO5532_S415. The sequence continues at coordinate 10,690 of NZ_JBSVWS010000062.1, forward strand.
ATGTTTAATGAGCGTCCTACAGAACGAGAAATCTGGAAATCCCGAAACAATCCAGCATCAAAACTCATACTTGTGGCGAGGGAGCTTGCTCCCGCTCGAGTGCGCAGCGCTCGCAGAATTTGGGGCCGCTACGCAGCCCAACGGGAGCAAGCTCCCTCGCCACAAAGCAAGCCCGCTCCCACAGGTACAGCCTTAATCAGCCGAGGGTCGGGTAGTCGGTGTAGCCTGCCGCGCCGCCACCGTAATAGGTGCCCCGATCCGACTCTGCGAGCGGCGCATCAAGCTTGAGCCGTTCCACCAGGTCTGGATTGCTGATGAAATGGCGCCCGAAAGCCACCATGTCGGCATGGCCCGAGGCGACAGCGTCAAGCGCCATTTGGCGGTCATAACTGTTATTGGCGATGTAACGACCACCGTACGTTGCATGCAACGCTTTGAAGTCAAAACCGTTGGCCTCGTTTTCGCCCTGGGTCTGGCCTTCGACACAGTGAAGATAGGCCAGACCCAGTCGCCCGAGCTGTTCGGCAAAATAGCCATAAGTCGCCTGCGGATCACTGTCCAGCGGCGTATCGCCTACTGCACGTGTGATGGGCGAGAGGCGCACGCCAACACGATCCGCCCCCCAGACCTGCGATACCGCCTGCACAACTTCCAAGGGGAACCGAATGCGGTTTTCCACCGAACCGCCGTACTGGTCGGTGCGCAAGTTAGTGCTGTCGCGAATGAACTGCTCCAGCAGATAACAGTTGGCCGAGTGCACCTCGACGCCATCAAAACCGGCTTCCAGGGCACAGCGCGCGGCGTGCTTGTAGTCCTCCAGAATCAACGGGATTTCCTCGGTCCGCAGGGCACGGGGCATCGACGGTGCGCCCAGGGTCTGCGACTCGAGGAACACCACCTCCCCGGCCTGAATGGCTGAAGGTGCCACGGGAGCGGCACCGTTTTCTTGCAAACTCACATGGGACATTCGGCCGACATGCCAAAGCTGGCATACGATCTTGCCTCCCGCCTCATGCACCGCATCGGTGACTTTACGCCAGGCTGCCACGTGCTCCGGTGTGTAGATACTCGGCGTAAAGGCATAGCCGCGGCCCTGCCGTGAGATATTGGTGGCTTCCGAGATGATGAGACCTGCGCTCGCACGCTGGCGGTAATACTCAACGGCCAGCGGCGTGTGCACGCCATCCATCGTCGCCCGAGAGCGCGTCAGCGGGGCCATGGCGACCCGATTGGCGACCTCGATTGCACCGATCGACAGAGATGAGAAAAGATCGGATCGTTGGTTATCAGACATACGTTTTGACTCCAAATGTTCGGGTAACGGGCTGTGCTGCACCGACGGCATACGCCAGGCATAAAGCCCAAACGCCACTCGCCAACAGGTGCAGGAAGCGGCATCCACCAAGTTACAGGGGCAATAAAAACAGCGGGGTCAAACCCGGTTAAACGTTGTTAACCGACGGCTGTTGACCCTCATGCCTTGCAGGCTTCATCGATGAAGGCCACCGCACCTTTGAGGGCCTTCATTCCCTCTGGAAGAATCGTCGCGAACAGATGCCAGACGTGGAACATGTCGGGCCACACCTCCAGTGTCACGCGCACGCGATTCTCAGCCAGGTGCGCAGCCAATCGCATCGCATCGCTCAACATGACTTCACGCTCGCCGATCTGCACCAGTATCGGCGGCAACCCACGCACATCCGCGAAGACCGGGGAGGCAGCCGGGTCGTTCTTCAACGCATCCTGCAAAAATGCTCTGGCCATCAAGTTGAGGCCCGTCAGATTCACCGTGGGATCGACGCCGTCACGGGTCTGCATCGACGAGCCGGTATGCTCAAGATTAGCCCAAGGCGAAAGAGCCACCCCGGCGACCGGAAGCGGCAGCCCCGCGTTGCGCGCCGCCACCATCACCGTGACCACCATGGCCCCGCCCGCAGAGTCACCTGAAAATGCGATGTTTCTCGGCGATATGCCCTGCTCCAGCAGCCAGCGGTAGGAGGCCAACGTGTCTTCAATCGCAGCGGGAAACGGGTGTTCGGGCGCCAGACGATAGTCAGGCATGTAAACCTTGGCCCTCAACAGCCTGGCGTAATGCCCTGCCAGGCCGTGATAACCCGCAGGGCTGCCCGCGACATACCCACCGCCGTGAATGTAAAGCAGCACTCTGCCGTTCTCGACTTCCTGCGGCGAGACGACCGTCGCGGCAACGCCGCCCATGTCAATCTGTTCGACCGTCACGCCTTCAGGCGTGGGATGAGCCGCGAGCACCTGCACATAGTTACGCCGGGCGGTCTCCCAACACCCGTCCTCGCCGCGCAACAAGGGGCCGAAGGCCAATGACGCCGTATTCCAGGCATCGATGCGTTCCTGAACGTTTGGACTGAAAATCATAGGTATTCCCGAAGTTCGTTTTCACGGTTGTCGATCCGGCTGCGAAGGACTGCTTAGCCCCCGGAGCGGATCGCACGAAGGTGGAGTGACGGGCCTTGAACTGATCGAGCGACACCTGCACGCCACGGCGATCAGGTCGCGGCCGTCCAATCAATCCCTGCTATTGGGCAAGGTAGCCGCCGTCGATAACCAATTCCGCGCCTGTGACGTAGCTCGACTCGTCGCTGGCCAGATACAGGCAGCCGTAGGCGATCTCGATCGGTTTACCCGCTCGTTTCATCGGCGTCGAATCGATGACCTGGTCGTTAAGATCCGCTGCTTGCGCCTGGGTAAGCGGCGTGTCGATAAAACCGGGATGCACCGAGTTGACCCGGATCCCTTGGGTGGCATAAGTCATCGCAGCGTTTTTCGACATGTTTCGTACCGCACCTTTGACGGCGTGGTAGGCGTGGGCACCGGCAACGGCCGCGCTGCCCCAGATCGACGAGATATTGACGATTGACCCCGCTCCCTGCTGGCGCATCACCCGAACTGCCTCGCGCATTCCGAGGAAGACGCCCGTCTGGTCAACCGCGATCATCTGCAGCCATTCTTTCATTTCCAGCTCATCCAGGGATTCGTAGGCAATGATCCCGGCATTGTTGATCAGCACATCCAGACGACCCTGCTTGTCGATGATCGCAGCGACTGCTGACGACCAGTCCTCTTCGCTCGTGACGTCGAGCTTCAGGGCCTCGACACCCTCGCTATAGGCGGTTTCAGGATCGGCAATATCACTGGCAAACACCGTCGCCCCTTCCTTGGCGAACAGTTGCGTGACGGCGTAACCGATACCGCTCGCCGCTCCAGTGACCAACACCACTTTGTCTTTCAATCTCATGACGTGAAACCTTCTGTTTATCTCGCGTTGTGGGAAATCCCGGGGGCTCGATGTGCAGGAAAGGTTCGATGCACATCAGCACCGGCACAGTAGCGCCGGCGGGGTCCTGCAGACGGTTAAACGTGGTCAATCGCGGTAAAGATGGCGGTGCTTCACGTGACCTTCCAGGGGTTCTGCTGCCACTTGTCCTGGAAGAACTCAATGAATACCCGAATGCGTGGGCTGAGATGTCTTCTGTCCGAGTACAACAAATAGACCGGCTCAACGATCCCCGACTTGAAGTCCTCCAACAGGGGTACCAATGTTCCTGCTCTGACGTCCGGTCCGATATGGAAGTCGGCCAGCTTGACCACCCCCGCCCCCGATAGCGCCATATCCCGTAGCAGATCGCCTTGAGTGAACGATGCACTGGGCGTTACCGGCACCGAAACCCCTTCGCCGTCCTGGACGAATACCCATTTGCTCCAGGGGCTCACGAAACTGAAGTTGAAACAGCGGTGGTTCAAAAGGTCAGCCGGAACCGCGGGCGTACCATGCCCAGCCAGGTAAGCGGGCGAGGCGCAAATCAACCACTCACACTCGCCGATTCGCTTGGCGATGCGTGAAGAACTCGGCAGCACGCCACTGTGGATTGCTATATCGAGCCCCTGTTCAAAGTGGTCCACAAACTGCGCCCCTAACTGAATTTCCACATCCATCGACGGGTACAAATCCAGGAACTCCGCCAGCCAAGGGACAATCTGGTGCTTGGCAAAGGTGGTCATGGTATGGATGCGAAGGGTACCGCTGACCCTTGAGGGCAGACCTTCAGCCAAAGAATCAGCCTCGTTCATCGCTTCGACAACGGCCTTGGCACTGCGCAGGTAAGCGGCCCCCTCCTCGGTCAGCGTCAGAACGCGCGAGCCCCTCTGGAAAAGCCTGACCTGCAGCCGATCCTCCAATCGGCTGATCAACTTGCTCACGGCCGACGGGGTGATGTTGTGGACCCGGGCAGCCGCCGAGAAACTGCCACACTCGGTCGACCATATGAACGCGAGAAGCTGTGAGTAGTTGTCCATTCCCTATCCTGGCGTCGAGTGATCAGCGGATGAACTGCTCAATGTAATCGTCCGGCAACCCCAGGGACTTGTAATGAGCGCGGGCACTTTCAAGCTTGGTAAAAACGTCTTCGTAACCTACCGCAACGCCCTGAGGGTCGACGTAGGTATAGCCACCTTGAACGTGAAACCAGGTAATCATTTCCTCAACGTCTTCAGGTACGAACAGCGTGTGTGTCTCACCTGGAGGCTCGTACGCAAAAGAGCCTTCTTCAGCGATCCAGTCATGTTCCAGGTAATACCAACGGCCCTTGAGCACGATCGCATGAACACCACCGGTGTGGCGGTGACGAGAAAGAACACCGGCCTGGCGCACACGCAGAAGGTTAATGTAGTACCCGCCACTGGTATTGAGTAGAAGCGGCTTGAACGAAACCGTTTTGGTTACCGGAACCCATAATTCGTCATCTTCCAGCCATTGGGTCATTACGCCGGGATGAACCATGTCCGGGGTCATGAATGGGACTTGCGGCAACTGGTAGGCAATCGCCAGTTCATCAGGTTTTACGGGAGTATTCATTTCTTGGCCTCTCGGTTTTTTTCAAGAATCAACAGCGCAACAATCGCGCCCTTGCTTCGGTTGAATGAAAGGTTATGGGAGGGATCCCACGATGAAAACAGCTGCCTGTGCACACCAGATGTGACGCCCGGTCACAGGAAACGAAGCGCCGTCAGGCGAGATGACAAATAAAAACGCCCGCAAAGTGCGGGCGCCTGAGTTGAGGCTCGCTCCCACAATGGACGGTGGTGAGACACAAATGCCATGAGCCACACAGATCCCCTGTGGGAGCGAGCCTGCTCGCGAAGGACGTCCGGGCAACGCGGGGTATCAGGCACTACGCGTCTTCGTTGGCGCCCATCGCGAGCAGGCGCCTACACGCGGGGATCTGAAAAGAAGTCGATAATCGCCGGAAGCACCTGTTCGGGGGCCTCCAGGGTCGGGCTGTGCCCTATCTTGCTGAGTCGGATCAGTTTCGAGTTCGGCAATTCTCGCTTCATCTCATCGGACCACGCAGGCGGTCGCGGCATGTCCTCTTCGCCATTGATGATCAGCACCGGAATGGTGATCGATGCCAACAGCGCCACTGAGCTTTCACGATGCATGACCCCTTTCATCGCCGGGCGCAGCGTTTTTGGCAACGCCTGGATTCGATCGCGCCAATAGGCCACCAGCTCTTGTTTTTCAGGGTTGTTGCGAGTGGTCTTGCCAAACATCACTTCCATTGTCATGTCGAGGATTTCACCGACGAAACCCTGCTCCCCCGCGTCGACCACCCATTGCGCAAATCGCGCGCCTTGCTCGGGCGGCTCGCCGCAGGCCGAAGAGCCTGCAACCACCAGTGAGCGGAAAAGCGCCTGGCGTCTGGCAATGAGCCTGAACGCCACATCTCCACCCATGGATTGAGCCATGACATTGATCGAGCTGAGCTCCATCTTTTCGATCAGGGCTTCCATGTCGTCCGCGCACTGATCCATGGTGATGATGTCGACATCGTCCAGGGCGCTTCCCCCCTGGCCTCTGAAATCGGGCCGTATGACCCGGAACTTGCCCTCGGCGGCCTGGACCAGGCCGTCAAACATGGATCCATCGAGAAAGCAGGAATGAAGGCAAAGCACGACGGGCAGGTCAGCTTCGCCCGTGTCTTCAACCCATAGCGTCGTGCCATTGACCTGAATGTGTTTACCGTAAGAATTGGCAACTTGTAGCATGTTGGTTCTCCTGACATTGAACATCCCCGCAAGGGAATTTTTTATAGGTTGCAGGTGTGGCATCTGCAGTCGGTACGACGACTCAACCCGCCATGTTGCAGGACGCTTTTGAAACCAACGCCCTATCGTGTTTGAGGAACCATCCCGTGGTCTCGCGTGTAAAAAAGGCTGTTACAAACGCAGCTACCACCATCAATCCGGAGATGAAATACAGCGCGTAGTTGTAGCCCGCCACCTGATCAAAACCGCCGCCGGCACCGATGAACAGGCCGATCACGAAAGGACCGAAGCCACCGGCATAGATACCGACGTTGACGATCGAGCCGGCGATTCCCGACGTGCCGGGCTTGGCTGAATCGAAGGCGATCGCATACAGCAGCGTATAGGGCGCATTCATTGCGAACCCGGCAAACAGTTGAATGCCGATGAGCCAGGTCAGGCTCAAGGATGTGAACTGGAACAGGTACATGCCTATCGCCAGCCAGGCGAATACGATCATCAGGCAAAGCTTGCGGCCCATGCGGTCAGAGATCCAACCCCAGACGATTTGCCCGATACCCCCGGTGATGGTGAACAAAACGGAATACGCCGCGGCCTCGGCGAAGTTGTAATGAGCCACGAATGCCAGGTACTGAGGCAACCAGAAGCTGATTCCGAAATAACCCACAATGGCCAACATCGAGACCAGCGCGATAGCGCTGATGTTCGGATTGCGCATCGCGGACCGAAAGGCGCCTTCAGGTGCCACCACCGCCCCGTGGGCAGCGCTCAACGCCGGAACGGTTTCTCCAACGTCACGCACATGATCGACAAACGACTCGTAGCGCTTTTTGGTGCAGAACCACCAATAGATCGAAAAGATAATGATCATGGGGACCGGGAACAGCAGAAAGGCCAGGCGCCAGTTCTCAGGACCGTAAGCGTTCAACAAGGCACTGATCGCCAGACCACCGATCAACGTGCCCCATGGATAGCCCGTGTGATGCAACCCCAACGCAAAACCGCGCCTTTCACGAGACCACCACTCGGACAAAGACGTGACTTCGATCGCCTCGCCGGCCCCGCCAAAGGCGTGGGAAATCACCTGCAACGCCACGAGCATGCCCAATGAGGCGGTGAGGAAATTCAGCCCTGTCAAAAAGGTAAACAATGTGTAGGCAATCACGATGGGCAGGTGACGATACTTCCTCATCCAGCCTTGCCCGCCCTTGTCAGCCCAAATCATGCAAGGCACAGCGATCAACGAGGTGGCGATGGTGATGAACGCTGCGAGAAAACCGGTCATTTCTGCACTGGTTTTGAATTCGCTGGTGATCGATGGCAACACCATGAAGAACATCTGACGTGAGTTGGCGTCCATGGCGTAGACCAGCCAGAGCAACGCCATGGCTCCCCATGAGGCGGTTCCCGCACCTTTGGAAACCCGGGTGAACGACGGAATAGCACCTGCCTTTTCTTGAGCGAGGCCCATTGGATTATCTCCCGCTGAATTTTATTTTTATTGTTCCCCGGCAGATGGGTGCATCGCACTGACAACGTCGGGTATGCAGGCGTCTGCAGAACACCGGAAGTGTTCGAGGCCACCGTTTAAAGATTAGAAACCCGACGGGAATTGATGGATATAGCTGGAAAAGCACACCTGCTTTGAATGTTTGGCACAGGTCGATGACGTCAGGGATGAATCAAGGCGTCATCGACGCGAGGTGATGACAGCCAACAGCCTCAACTCCCAGCTCAGCGCACCCTGCTCCCGAGCACAGTCCAGTGCCTGAGCAAGCAAGTCCTCGACCTCTGCGTATTCGACCTGTTCCAGCCCCATGAGTACTTCGGCCTTGGTTTTCAGCAAATCCGCGAGGCTGAACAACCCCCCGGTCCGCCGCGCAAGATCGATCGCTTCGTTGATCGCGGCCAATGCGCCGGCCTTGTCTCCACACGCTCGTTGCGCCTCGGCCAGTGCCTGGAGTGCATCGGTCCTTAAAAATGTCAGTGTGCGGGGTGGCAGCGTGGCCACGCATTGCCGGAGGTGTTCAACCGCCGCCGGAAAACCACCTTGCTGCAGCAACATCAAGCCTTTGAGGAAATGAATCACCTGATGGCGCACCGCTACTTTGTAGTCCTGGGCGACGTTCTCCAGTTCGTGGATGAGGCACTCGGCCTGGTCCGACTCTCCATTACTGAGCAGGATCGGAAAACACAGCGTCGCACACAGGCAGAACGAATCCGGATGGCGCCTGCTCTCGTTGATGGCGCTGATCGCCAGCTGCAACGCCTGTGTCGGCATGCCGCGTATCCACTTGACCCGTGCCGTGCCGAGGCTGGCAATGGTTAGCTCCTTGCTCTCGAAGTAACGCAGTGGGCGCAGCGCGTGCCTGGCCACAAGATCGGCACCTGAGAGGTAGCTTTCATCGGCTGCCATCTGGTTACCCGAGAAGTGCCAGGACGCGCCCGCCATCCACCGGGCAATCACGGCCTCGCCCGGCCCACCTTGATCGCGGGCGGCAGTGGTATAGGACTCACTGACGGACAGCGACTCCTGAATCCTGCCGTTTGCGATCAATACAAGGTGAAGACCGGCGAGCAGATGAAACATCGAGTGGCTGTCATCCAAGCGCCGTGACAATGTCAGCCCGCGCTCCAAAGTACTCGTCACTTCACCGTCATACTCACCACCGCAGTAGTAGGTGATGGCCAATGACTCAAGCAGACCAAGCTCGAGTGTCGTCGTACAGAGGTGGTCGGGCAGCATCCTGAGCGCGCGTTCGCAGCAACGCTTGCACTCCATGAGCAGGCCAAGCTCCAGGAACAAGGGCGCTGCAAGGCTGCTCATTTGCGCTGCCAGTGCCGGATCTCGCCCGGCAACGAAGGACCACTCCAGCGCCGCACGTACGTTACCGATTTCCGGCAGGCGAAAAGGGATGCTGCGGGCGGCGGATTGGCCATCGGCATAAACCCGAAGTTGCTCTGCGTAATACAGGGCATGGCGCAGAGCGATGGAGTCCTTCATACGCAGTTTTGCCAATCGGGTAGCCGCGTAGGCCTTGGTCGTCTCAAGCAACCTGAAACAGGTTTCACCGTTCACCGGATGCACCGCGACCAGCGATTTATCCACCAGATCCCGAATGGCCTCTTCCACCTCGAAGGCATCGGTTTGCTCATCCGCCGCCACCGCCACCGCAGCCTCTACCGGAAATCCTCCGCAAAAAACCGACAACCTGTAGAGAATCCGCTGATCTCGTGGGGTGAGCAGATTGTGGCTCCAGTCGATCATGGCCTCGACCGTCTGATGGCGTGGACTGGCATCGCGTTGACCTTTCCAGTGCAATGCGAACTGATTATCGAGCAGGTTGGCAACACCCTGTATGCCGTACGCCGCGACGCGACTGGCCACCAGGCCTATCGCGTGGGGATTGCCATCCAGACGGCGGCAAAGCGCGGCCACGAGCAGTGCATCATCATTGCTCAAGCTTTCTCTGGCCCCGCCTTCCTTTGCCCGCTCAATGAACAACCGGATGGCAGGCCAATCCATAGCCTGCCTGGCACTAAGGCGCTCTGTGTCGGGGGGAGTCGCCAAGGGGTGTAGCGGATACACGAACTCGTCTTTGACCCGCAAAGCTTCCCGGCTGGTGGCTAAAAAAGACACTGTCGGGGTGGCTGCCATGATCCGCCGACAAAGATCGACCACCGCCGCGATGACATGCTCGCAATTATCGAGAACAATCAATGTCCTCTTCGCCGAAAGCACTTCCAAAAGCTCGGCAAACAACTCCGTGCCTGTGGGGCGGTACCCCACCGCCAAGGCGAGCGCCTCCATGACCCGCTCGGCGTAATCCACCGTGTTTTGATCCACAGTGCTCAGATCCACGAAGAAGATCGCATCACCAAACACATCAAGGGCATGGGCGACTAGTACAGCCAACGTCGTCTTCCCTGCCCCGCCGGCACCGACCACTGTGACCAAGCGCCGGTCCGGGATCACCTGCGAGAGTTCGGCAACACTCTCCTGGCGCCCGACGGCGCCTCTCAACGGTGCGGGGATATGCGATAGCACCCTGGACGCTTCTGCCGCTTGCGCTATCAGTGTCTGCGACGCTGCCGATCGCAGCTGATCACTGCCTTCGATGTGTTCTACCGCTGCAACAAAGCAGTACCCACGCCCCGGCACATTGGCGATGTAACGAACGCCGTCGAGCCCGCACCCGAGCGCCTGCCGAACGTTGGCAATCTGTATACGCACATTGGATTCCGCAACGACCAGTCCGGGCCAACCGGCGGCCATCAACTCCCGCCGTGTCATGACCTTGCCATTGCCTGCAACCAACGCCGTCAGGATGTCGAACGCTCGGCTTCCCAGCGATACGTCCACGCCATCCTTGCGCAAAATACGAATGCCGGGATACAAGCAGAACGGTCCGAAGACGAACCCATCGCTCATGATCTGTTCTCTTTCGATCGTCTGCGAAACACCTGACGATCGATGGCTCTGGAAACCCACTACACATCTGTTTGGGTTTAGTGGATATCCAGTTCAGGAGCCAGCGCATTGAAGTAAAACTCGATCAATGGCGACCGGGCCGAACAGATCTGCGCGGATGTTCACGTTCCCGGCAGGAGCAATACTTGCTCGCGATGGATGTCAACGATGACGCTGTCCGTCTGAATGAACGCGTTGCCTGGACATTCTTCGCGAGCAGAGCTCGCTCCTACAGGCGAGGGGATTTTTCCCCGCTAGTCTGCGTAGCAGGCCCTTTTTTTGGGGTCGCTGCGCGACCCAGCGGGAGCAAGCTCCCTCGCCACAAAAGGTGATCCAGCACCTCGACATCATTTGCTGGCCACGACCTTGTTGCCACCACTGTCCCACCCTCCTCCCAACGCTTTGTAGATGGCGACGATGGCACGGTACTGATCGGTCTCACCCAACGCCTGGGCATCCTCGGCATTCAGCCGTTCCCGTTGGGCATCGAGCAGCACCAGATAGTCCACGGCGCCTTCCTTGTATTGCGTCTGCGCCAGATCCGCCGCCGCCCTGCTTGACTCGCTTTGCTTGATCAACGACAGCAACCGCTGCTGGCGTTTGCCGTAGTCACTGAACGCGTTTTCCGATTCCTCCAGCGCCAGCAGCACTTGCTGTTCATAGGTGGCCAGGGCGCCTTCGGCGTCGGCATCCGCGCCGCGAATGCGTGCTCGCACGCTGCCCAGATCGAAGGCGGCCCAGGTGATGCTCGGGCCGAGGCTCCAGGCCCGGGCGGCGGCGGAGCCGATTTGTGAACCGCGTCCGGCGGTGAAGCCGAGGAAGCCGCTCAGGCTGACCCGGGGGAACAGGTCGGCGGTGGCCACGCCGACGTCCGCCGTCGCGGCGGCGAGCCGGCGTTCGGCCGCCAGTACATCCGGGCGGCGGCGCAGCAGTTCGGCGGGATCGCCGATGGGCAGTGACTTGGCGATGGCCGGCAAATCTTTCGGGCTCAAGGACACGCTCAACTGGTCCGGACGCTCACCGAGCAAGGTCGCGATGCGGTTTTTCTGCCGCACCTGTTCCGCTTGCAGTTGCGGCACGCTGGCTTCGACGGCGGCCAGGCGTGCGTCGGCGCGCACCACGTCGAGTTCGTTGCCGACGCCGGCATCGCGCAGGCTGACCGTGACGCTGCGTGAGTCGTTCTGATTCTTCAGGTTGGCCAGGGCGATTTTTTCCCGCAGTTGCGCACCGCGCAGTTGACCGTAGGCATCGACCAGTTCGGCAATCATGGTCACCCGCAGTTGATACAGGTCCGCCGCTGCCGCGTCTTCCCGGGCATCGCTCGACTCAAGTGCCCGCTGGATGCGTCCGAACAGGTCGATTTCCCAGGCCATGTCCAGGCCCAGATCGTAGCGCTCGGTGTTCACCCGGCTTTCGGTCTGGCCCGGTACCTGTGATTTGCCTTGCAGGCTGCTGACGCGGCTGGTGACCACCGGCAGGTTGTCGTTGCTGATGTCGTCGCGAATCGCCCGGGCCGCTTTCCAGCGGGCAAAGGCCACGCGCAGGTCGCGGTTGCCTTCCAGGGATTTGCTCACCAATTGGTTCAGCGTGGGGTCGTCGAACTGTTGCCACCACACCGTTTCGAATCGCGACTGATCGTAGTTGGCGGCTTTGGCATAAACGCTGTTGGCCGGCGGAGTATCAGGGGTCCTGTAGTCCGGCCCCACCGTGCAGGCGGCCAGCGCGGTCACCAGGAGGCTGGGCAGAAAAAGCTTCAGGGCATTCATGGTTGCACCTCCAGGTTCAGCACGTGGGCTTGCTTTTTGGCTTTCTTGCGTTCGATGTAGCGGCGAATCAGGACGAAGAACACCGGCGTCAGCAGCAGGCCGAAGAAGGTCACGCCGAGCATGCCGGAGAACACCGCCACACCCATGGCACGACGCATTTCCGAACCGGCGCCGGTGGAGGTCACCAGCGGGATAACGCCCATGATGAAGGCGAACGAGGTCATCAGGATCGGCCGCAGACGCATGCGGCAAGCGTCCAGTACGGCGTCCAGCGGCGACAGGCCCTGGTCCTGCCTGTCCTTGGCGAACTCGACGATCAGGATTGCGTTCTTGCATGCCAGGCCCACCAGCACGATCAAGCCGATCTGGGTGAAGATGTTGTTGTCGCCCTGGGAAATGATCACCCCGGCAATCGCCGACAGCAGGGTCATGGGGACGATCAGGATCACCGCCAGCGGCAGGCTCCAGCTTTCGTACAACGCCGCCAGTACCAGGAAGGCCAGCAGCACGCAGAGCGGGAACACCAGCAGTGCGGTGTTGCCGGACAAAATCTGCTGGTAGGTCAGGTCGGTCCACTCGTAGGTCATGCCGTTGGGCAGTTCCTCTTTCAGCAGTTTTTCGATGGCCGCCTGGGCCTGGCCGGAGCTGTAGCCGGGCGCCGCGCTGCCGTTGATTTCCGCCGTCAGGAAACCGTTGTAGTGCGAGACCCGGTCGGGACCCGAGGTCGGAGTGACCTTGACGAAGGTCGCCAGCGGAATCATCTCGCCGCGATCATTGCGCACCTTCAACTGGCCGATCTGCTCCGGCTCCTGACGGAACTGTTGCTCGGCCTGTACGTTGACCTGATAGGTCCGGCCAAAACGGTTGAAGTCGTTGGCGTACAGCGAGCCCAGGTACACCTGCAATGTGTCGAAGATGTCGTTGATTTTCACGCCGTGGGTCTTGGCTTTTTCCCGGTCGATGGCAGCCTCGACCTGCGGCACGTTGACCGTGTAACTGGTGAACAGGTTGGCCAGTTCCGGAACGCTGCGGCTCTTGGCGATGATGTTCATGGTCTCTTTGTAGAGCTCGTCATAGCCCAGGTTGCCGCGGTCTTCGATCTGCAGGCGGAAACCGCCGATGGTGCCCAAGCCTTGTACCGGCGGTGGCGGGAACACGGCGATGTAAGCATCCTGAATGCCGCCGAATTTGCCATTGAGCGAAGCGGAAATCGCCTTGGCTGACAGGTTCGGGTCCTTACGCTCATCGAACGAACTCAAGCCGATGAACGCGATACCGGCGTTCGGGCTGTTGGTGAAACCGTTGATCGACAGGCCGGGGAACGCCACGGCGCTGTCGAAACCCGGCTCGTTCATGGCGATGGTGCTCATGCGGCGGATCACCGATTCGGTGCGATCCAGACTCGCGGCATCCGGCAGCTGCGCAAAGGTCACCAGGTACTTTTTGTCCTGGGTCGGCACGAAACCGGTGGGCGTGGTGCTGAAGCCCATGTAGGTCATGGCGATCAGGCCGGCGTAGACCAGCAAGGCCACGCTGCTGCCACGAATGACTTTGGCCACGGCCACCATGTAGCCGTGACTGGCCTTTTCGAAGAAACGGTTGAACGGCTTGAACAGCCATCCACCGAGCAGGCGATCGAGCACTCTGGAGAAACGGTCTTTCGGTGCGCCATGGGCCTTGAGCAGCACCGCCGCCAGTGCCGGCGACAAGGTCAGGGAGTTGAACGCCGAGATCACCGTGGAGATGGCAATGGTCAACGCGAACTGTTTATAGAACTGCCCTGTCAGGCCGGAGATGAAGGCCGCCGGCACAAACACCGCGCACAGCACCAGCGCCGTGGCGATGATGGGGCCTGTCACTTCGCCCATGGCTTTCTTGGTCGCTTCGACCGGCTCCAGCCCGGATTCGATGTTTCGTTCGACGTTCTCCACGACCACGATCGCATCGTCGACCACGATGCCGATCGCCAGTACCAGACCGAACAGCGACAGCGCGTTGAGCGAGAAACCCAGCAGGTGCATCACGGCAAAGGTACCGATCAGCGACACCGGCACCGCCACCAACGGAATGATCGAGGCGCGCCAGGTTTGCAGGAACAGGATCACCACCAGCACTACAAGGATCAGTGCTTCGAACAGCGTGTGCACCACCGCTTCAATCGAGCTGCGCACGAAGATGGTCGGGTCGTAGACGATCTCGTAGTCCATGCCTTCCGGGAAGCTCTTCTTCAGCTCGGCCATCTTCGCCCGCACCTGGTCGGAGACGTCGATGGCATTGGAACCCGGCCGCTGGAAGATCGGCATGGCCACCGCTTCCTGGTTGTTGAGCAAGGCGCGCAAGGCGTATTGGTTGGAACCCAGTTCGATCCGGGCAATGTCCTTCAAGCGAGTGATTTCGCCGTCCGGGCCACTGCGGATAATCACGTTCTCAAACTCTTCTTCAGTGACCAGCCGCCCCTGGGAGTTGATCGACATCTGGAAGCTGGTGGCATTCGGCGCAGGGGGCGAACCCAGTTGCCCGGCGGCAACCTGACGGTTCTGTTCGCGCACCGCGTTGACCACGTCGGTGGCGGTGAGATTGCGCGAGGCGGTTTTGTCCGGGTCGAGCCAGATGCGCAGCGAGTAGTCGCCGATGCCGAACATCTTCACATCACCGATGCCGTTCAGACGCGACAGCTCATCCTTGACGTTGAGGATCGCGTAGTTGGACAGGTAGAGCATGTCGTAGCGTTTGTCCGGCGAAACCAGATGCACGAGCAAGGTCAGTTCCGGCGAGGCCTTGTCGACGGTGATGCCGATGCGCGTCACCTCATCCGGCAGCTTGGGCTCGGTGCGGGTCACGCGGTTTTGCACCTGGACCTGGGCGTTATCCAGATCGGTGCCCAGGGCGAAGGTCACGGTGAGGGTCAAGCGGCCGTCCGCCGTGGATTGCGACGACATGTACAGCATGTTCTCGACGCCGGTGATGGCCTGTTCCAGCGGCGCGGCGACGGTTTCGCCGATCACCTTGGGGTTGGCCCCCGGATAGCTGGCGTGCACCACCACGGTCGGCGGCACCACTTCCGGGTATTCGCTGATCGGCAACTGGAACAGCGAGATAGAGCCGGCGATCAGGATCAGCAGCGACAGCACCGCCGCGAAGATCGGTCGCGTGATAAAGAACTGGGAGAATTTCATGTCGGTGGGCCCTTATCCGCGAGGTGAAGTCGCGGCATCTGTCTTCACCAACGTGGGTGATTTGACGGAAGCCGGGGCCGAAATGGCCGGTTGATTGCCTGCTTCAATGGCCTGGCGCTGGCGGGTCAGGGTCGCGACGGTTTCCGGGTCGGCCATGGGGGCGTCCTGTGGGGTGACCACGGCACCGGGGCGAACCCGTTGCAGACCGTTGATGACGATGCGGTCCTCTTTCTGCAAGCCACTGCGCACGATGCGCAGGCCTTCAAGCTTCGGCCCCAGATCGACGTTGCGGTACACGGCCTTGTTGTCCTGATCGATCACCAGCACGAACTTCTTGCCCAGGTCGGTGCCGACCGCTTCGTCCTTGATCAGCAGACCGGAATAAGCCGCGCTGCCCACCAGTTTCAGGCGAGCGTACAGGCCCGGGGTGTATTGGCTGTCGGTGTTGTCGAATACCGCGCGGCCACGAATGGTGCCGGTCTTGGGATTGACCCGGTTGTCGACGAAGTTCATCTGCCCCAGGTGAGTGTTGCCCTCCTCGTTCGACAGGCCCATGTACACCGGTGTGGTCTGACTGCGCTGCCCCTGGCGGGAGAGCTGGCCGTACTTGAGGAACAGGCGCTCGTCGGCATCGAAGTAGGCGTAGACCTTGTCGGTGGACACCACGCTGGTCAGCGGCGTGGTGTCGGCGGTGACGATGTTGCCGGCGGTGATTTCGGCACGGCTGACGCGGCCGGTGATCGGTGCGGTGACACGGGTAAAGCTCAGGTTCAGGCGTGCCAGGTCGAGTTGCGCCTGGATGGCATCGACGCCGGCCTTGGCCTCTTGCGCGGTGGTGGTGCGGGTATCGGCCAGTTCGGCGGAAATCGCGTTGCTGCCCAGCAGTCGCTGGCCGCGCTGCGCTTCATTGGCGGTGCGAACCAGCGTGGCCCGGGCTTGTTGCAACTGGGCTTCGAAACGATGCACTTCGTGTTCGAACGGCCGCGGATCAATCTGGAACAGCAGGTCGCCCTTCTTCACCAGCGCGCCGTCAGTAAAGGCCACCCGTTCAATCTGCCCCGACACCCGTGGACGGACCTCGACGGTTTCCGGCGCTTCCAATCGCGCGGTCACCTCATCCCACTCGGTGATGGGCTGCTCGATAACCTTTGCGACAGTGACATGGGGCGCCCCCGGTGCATTGGCGGCGACAGGCGCGCGGTCGCACGCGGTGAGCATCGTGAGGGCCAATGCGGCAAACGGATAACGAAAAGCTTTGAGTGACTGTTCCATGGGGGTGTCCGCCAGACGGTTAAGGGATTTACGAAGTCTCGGCCTCGCGCGAGGCCTCGACGAATCGAACAAAGTGAACTTGGGTATCAGTATTAATGATGATCGTCATGTATAAGGGCAAAAAAAAGGCAATCGCCCTGCTCAAGCCTTGGTATCGGCGATTGCACTGCACACGCAATCCAATGCCGGGCCCAGCGTCTGCGCGACCGAAATGGCGCGGGGCGTGGGCCGCATTTCCCGGCCCATGCGCTTGAACAATGGGTCGTTAAACAAGGACCGCAAACGCCTCAGCGCCCCGCTGACCGCCGGTTGGCCCATCGAGAGCCTTGATGCCGCCCGGGTGACGTTGCGCTCCTGGATGAGGGCTTCGAACACCACCAGTAGATTCAGGTCTATTGCGCGCAGATCATTACGTTTCATAACGTGTCCACCTGGTATTTGCGCTGACGATATATTACGACCATAATCATTACAAGCCTCTCGGCGACGACTTGCACAAGGCAAGCGCACCTGGCCACAGGAGCAGCTGATGAAAGTCACGAAAGACAAAGCCGCAGCGAACAAAGAAGCGATCCTCACGGCCGCGTCCCGGCTGTACCGCGAAAAAGGTATCGACGGCATCGGCATCGGCGAGCTCTCGCGCTCGGTCGGGCTGACCCACGGCGGGTTTTACGGGCAATTTCCCGGCGGCAAGGAACAGCTGGCATCGGAAGCCGTGACCCGGACGTTCGAGACCAACATCCGCAATTGGCAGAACGCCAAATCGATTCCGGAACTGGTGAAGGGTTATCTGACCCAGAAACACCTGGATAACTGGACCGAAGGCTGCGCGATCCCCGCGCTGGCAGCCGATGTGGCCCGCACCGGCGGCACCGTCAGCCAGTCATTCACCCAAGGCATCGAGCAGTTTATTGAAATCCTGATGCCTTTGGTTGAAGGCGAAAGCCAGGAGGAAAAACTTCAACAGGCGCAGCAGGTCATTGCCTCGATCGCCGGCGCCATGCTCATTGCCCGGGCGGTGGACAAGCCTGAGTTGGCGAAGCAATTTTTGAGGTCGGTGATCGATGGTTGGTCGTCTTGAAGGGGCACACTGGGGTTGGGGGTATATCCATTTTTTGGGTGATGGCGACTTAAGGTTCCGCCCTTACGGCGGGTCACTTTTGAAAGAGCCCAAAAGTAACCAAAAGGCTCTTGCCCCACCACTCGGTGCCTCGCCTAGGCTCGGCATGCCCTCACTCCGGCATTGCTCCGTGGGCCGCCGAGATGGGCCATCCCTGGCCCAGCGCGGCTAAACCGGCGTCCTGCCGGTTTACCCCCGGAGCAATACCTGCGTTCGGCCATCGTGGTTTAACGGGGCGCCCAGATCCAAAGCCAAAACAAGGCGGCCTTATAGCCGACCTGACTTGGCGGATGTGCTCATTCCCCTGTGGGAGCGAGCCTGCTCGCGAAGGACGTCAACGATAACG
>NZ_JBSVWS010000063.1:0-28852 GCF_054071155.1 Pseudomonas sp. SDO5532_S415
TGAACCGAGATCAAATGTGGGAGCGAGCCTGCTCGCGAATGGGGCGACTCGGTCTGTCAGACCGAGTGTTACTCCATGTCCTTGAGCCACTCGGTGCTCTTGAACCACTTGTCATGGATGCGATCGTAGGTGCCGTCTTCGTGGATCTGGTGCAGGAAGTTGTTGATGAAGTTGAGGCTGTCGTAGTCACCCTTCTTCAGACCGAAGGCCAGAGGCTCGTAGGTGAACGGCTTGTCGAGGAACACCAGTTTGCCGTTACCCACCTTGTTCAGCGCCACGACGTTGTAAGGCGCGTCGTAGATAAAGGCATCAGCCTTGCCGTTGACCACGTCGAGCACGGCTTCCTGCTCGTTGTCGTAGCCGTGGTACTTGGCTTTGGAGATCAGCTTTTTGGCGACCATTTCGCCGGTGGTGCCGAGCTTGGAGGTGATGCGGTAATCGGCAGTGTTCAGGTCTTTATAGGACTTGATAGTGCCTTCCAGCTCCTTGCGGATCAGCAGCGTCTGGCCGACCACGATGAAGGGGTCGCTGAAGTTCAGGCGCAGGTTGCGCTCCTGGGTCAGGGTCATGCCGCTGCCGATCATGTCGAACTTGTCGGTCAGCAGGGCCGGGATAATGCCGTCGTAACCGGTGGACACCAGTTCCAGCTTGACGCCCATGGCCTTGGTCATGGCCTTGAGGATGTCGACTTCGAAGCCGATGATCTCGCCGCGTTTGTTGGTCATTTCGAACGGCATGTAGGTCGGATCCATGCCGACCTTCAATGTGCCGCGCTTGACCGCGTCATCAATGGCACCGGCCTGCGCCGCGCTGACTGCAACCAATGCCGTGACGCCGACCAGCAGCATCGACAGATACTTCTTCATCTTCAAGTCCCCAAAACCATTGCGTTTGCGGCGCGAAATCGACTGTTTTCCTGTGAAAACCGATAGATACGGACACAAAACGGTCCGGGCGCACCAATTCGGGGACGGATGCTAACGCACTCGCTCGATTGCACAAGGGTTTAGGCGCGATTTGTTGCTCGAACACTGACCGTTGATCGTCAACGCAAAAAAAAGCCCCGCTGATTTAGCGGGGCTTTTCATCATGCCAACTGAGGCTGAACGCTCAGCGGCCTGAGCGGCAGCAGCGGTGCATGGGGATCGGCCTTGACCGACTTGCGCCATGCGCCCAGCCACTCGGCGTGGCCTTCGTTCCAGACCTGATCATGCAGGCGAGCCAATGCCACCGGGTCGCTCAGCAACTGCACACGCTCGTTGTTGGTCAGGCCTTCCGGTCCGACCTTCATAGCGTGGCGTACCCGCTCTACCCGCAACCATTCGATCGGCTCGGCCTCGCGGTGACGAGAAGTCGCCAGCGAACACGCCAAGGCGTTCTGCTGTGGATCGACCACCGAACGGATGAAGCCGTCGTTCAGTGCGTGCCAGCGGTTTTCGTGGGTGTACTGGTCGGTCGCCAGCAACGCCTGTGGCGGATTGTATTCCTCGGGGATGAGGAACAGGCTCTCGTCACGGGACTTGAGGCCCAGGCCGACACGACTGGAAATCACCGACACCGGGATCGACAGCATCAACGAACCAACGATCGGCACCAGCCACCACAGGAAGCTCGGGTTCAGCCAAATCACCAGCAAGGCCCAGAAGAAGCCCAGCAAGGTTTGCGGACCGTGGCGCTTGACCGCTTCGCTCCATGGCGTGGAGTCATCGTCACGCTGCGGCGAGTTCCAGGTCGCGGCCCAACCCAGGAACGCGGCGAGGACGAAACGGGTGTGGAAAATCATCCGCACCGGCGCCAACAGCATGGAGAACAGCATCTCCAGCAGCATCGACAGCGTCACCTTGAACTTGCCACCGAACTCTTTCGCGCCCTTGGCCCAGATCAGGATGATGCTCAACAGCTTCGGCAGGAACAGCAGCACGATCGTGGTCGAGAACAGCGCGATTGCCTTGTCCGGGTGCCATTGTGGCCACAGCGGGTAAAGCTGGCGCGGTTCGAGGAAGTACTGCGGCTCCATCAGCGTGTTGACCGCCAGCAGCGCCGTCGACAACACCAGGAAGAAGAACCACAGCGGCGCCGACAGGTAAGACATCACACCGGTCAGGAACACCGCACGGTGCACCGGGTGCATGCCCTTGACCAGGAACAGGCGGAAGTTCATCAGGTTGCCGTGGCACCAGCGACGGTCACGCTTGAGTTCGTCCAGCAGGTTCGGCGGCAGCTCTTCATAGCTACCCGGCAAGTCGTAGGCAATCCACACGCCCCAACCGGCACGGCGCATCAGTGCGGCTTCTACGAAGTCGTGGGACAGGATCGCACCGGCAAACGCGCCTTTACCGGGCAGCGGCGCCAGGGCGCAGTGCTCGATGAACGGCTTCATGCGAATGATCGCGTTGTGGCCCCAGTAGTGCGATTCGCCCAACTGCCAGAAGTGCAGACCGGCGGTGAACAGTGGACCGTATACCCGGGTGGCGAACTGCTGCATGCGCGCATACAGGGTGTCCATGCCCGACGCACGCGGCGCGGTCTGGATGATCCCGGCATCCGGCGTGGCTTCCATCAGGCGCACCAGGCTGGTCAGGCACTCGCCACTCATCACGGAGTCGGCGTCGAGTACGACCATGTATTTGTAATCACCCCCCCAACGACGGCAGAAGTCGTCGAGGTTGCCGCTTTTACGTTTAACGCGACGACGGCGGCGGCGATAGAAGATCTTGCCGAAGCCCTTGGCTTCGCGGCAGACGTCCAGCCAGGCCTGCTGCTCGGCGACGCAGATATCGGCGTCGTTACTGTCGCTGAGGACGAAGAAGTCGAAACGATCGAGGTCACCCGTGGCCGCGACCGACTCGAACGTCGCGCGCAGACCGGCGAACACCCGCGGCACGTCTTCGTTGCAGATCGGCATCACCAGTGCAGTGCGCGCGTCCTTCGGAATCGGCTCGTTGCCGGCGCTTTTGCCGGAAATGCGGTATTTGTCGTGACCGGTGAGCAACTCGAGGAAGCCCATCAGCGCAGTCCAGAAACCGGCCGAAACCCAGCAGAACAGAATCCCGAACAGGATCAGGATGCTGGTCTGCAACGCATACGGCAGCACTTGCGTGGCGGTTTGCAGGAACGGTTGGTGCAGCACTTCTTCGAGGTCGACGAACGACCAGCCCTGGTACGGCATGATGCCTTTCATGTACCAGCCGGCGACGATGGTCTGGCCGAGCATCAGCACCAGAAGAATGTAACGGCGGATCGAACCGACGGTGCGCCAGCGTGCCGCCGGGAGCACGTTCTCGTCTTTCGGCGGCTTGGGCGGATTGGTGCGACCGGTGAGGCGCCGCCAGCCGCGCACCAGAATGTTGGTACGCCATGGCTCCGGCACAACCTTGGTCCGGCGAATCGGTGGGGTTGCCTTGAGGCAGACCCGACCGCTGGCGTCGAGCGCCAGCATTTCGGCGTCTTGCAATTCTTCGGCGGTGCTGAGCGTCAGGCGCTTGCCCACCGAAGCCTGGGCGGCCTCAGTCGGCGCGTCGAACGTCGAAGACGACAGACGCTCATGCAGTTCACTGAAGGACCTGCAGCCCGCGAGTTCCGCGCGCTGCTGGTCGGTCATCGGCAGATGCGCCAGATACTCGGAAAGCGTCTCTGGCTGTACTTGAGAATTACTCATCGGCAGGCAACTGATAGCTCCAGGTCTCGGTCAGGACTTCTTCAGTCGGTGCCGATTCCGGTGTGGCTGGGGCCGCGTCGGCAGCAGCAGGCTGCTTGGCGTCATTGTTGTTCGCCTTGTCCTTGGCAGCTGCGACTGGCTTGGCTTCGGCCTGCTTGGCTTCGGCGGCCTTCGCTTCCTTCTCCGCTTTCTCCGCTTGCTTGGCAGCCACCTTGTCGGCCTTGGCAACGGAAGAGTTGGACGCAGGAATCGAAGTCTTGGCCAGATCGGCAGGCACGATGTTCTGCACCAGTGCAGCACGCATTTCGGTGGACTTGCTCGGGTCCTTGATCTTCATGCGCAGGGTCAGGCGCCAGCCCTTGGTTTCAGGGTTGTAGCGCACGCTGTTCTCGACCAGTTCGGCGTTTTCGCCGACGCTGACCTGGCTGCGCACATCGGTGTCCGGTGCCAATGCCGCCAGGGACGGACCTTCGAAGTCCACCAGATAAGCAACGCTACCGTCCGGCTGACGAATCAGGTTGGACTGTTTGACGTCACCGGTGGACTTCAGCGTCTGACTGACCCAGGCACTGTCTGGTGCGTGCAACGCCGCTTCGTCCATGGTCCAGTGCATGCGATAGGCGAAGTCCAGCGGCTGGCCTGGTTCCGGCATCTTTTCCGGGCTCCAGAAAGCCACGATATTGTCGTTGGTTTCGTCGGCGGTCGGAATCTCGACCAGATCGACGGTGCCCTTGCCCCAGTCGCCTTTCGGTTCGATCCAGGCGCTTGGGCGCTTGTCGTAGCGGTCGTCGAGGTCTTCGTAGTGGCTGAAGTCACGGCCACGTTGCAGCAAGCCGAAGCCGCGCGGGTTCTCGACCGAGAAGTTGCTCACCGCCAGGTGTTTCGGGTTGTTCAGCGGACGCCAGATCCACTCGCCGTTGCCGGCATGGATCGCCAGGCCGCTCGAATCGTGCAGTTCGCGACGATAGTTGAGGATTTTCGACGGCTGGTTGGCGCCGAACAGGAACATGCTGGTCAGTGGAGCGATACCCAGTTTGCCGACCTTGTCGCGCAGGAACATCTGCGCCTTGACGTCGACAATGGTGTCGCTGCCCGGACGCAGGGTCAGACGATAAGCACCGGTCGCCCGTGGCGAATCCAGCAGCGCGAAGATCACCAGGTGCTTGTCGCCCGGCTTCGGCTGCTCGATCCAGAACTCGCGAAAACGCGGGAATTCTTCACCGGACGGCAACGCGGTATCGATCGCCATGCCGCGAGCGGACAAGCCGTAGACGTGCCCCTTGCCAACAACGCGGAAGTAACTCGCGCCGAGCATGGTCATGATTTCGTCTTGCTTGTCGGCCTTGTTGACCGGGTACAGCACGCGGAAACCGGCGTAGCCCAGTTGTTCCGTGGCCTTGGGGTCGAACTTGACGTCGCCGAAATCGAAACGACTTGGATCGTATTTGATCTCTTCGACGGTGTTCGCGGTGATTTCGTTGATTTTCACCGGCGTATCGAAGTGCATGCCCTGGTGATAAAAGGACAGCTTGAATGGGGTCTTCTGGTCCGCCCATTCGGCTTTTTCCGTCAGAAAACGAATTTTCTGATAATCGGCGAACTTCATTTCGCGGAATTCGGTCGGCAGGTTACTGCGCGGCGCTTCGTATTTCTGAGCAGCCAGCTCTTTTGCCTTGGCCGACACATCATCCAGATTGAATGCCCAAAGCTGGCCCGCGCTGAGCAGGCAGAGCATTGCCGAGCCCGCTACCAGAGCGCTACGTAACCGTTTGGCAGACAATTTTGGTGCGTTACAGGGACTAACAATCACGAGCAACCCTCGCCGAAAACAGATCAAAAAACCAACGGCCAGTTAAAGGGTCTGTACGGTATCCGGTGTGAAAAACCCGGCCTTGCAGACCACTCTTGCCAAGTTGGCGAGCATTGTTCCGACTCCGATGGGGCGAAATGATTCCCCAAACGGTTCAGGACAAGTCTCTACCTAAGTCAAAATGGACCAACGAACGCTGATCCCCGTAGCGCGCGATTATCTAGTAGGCCGCGTTACAACGCATCAGGGGTAACAAAGTATTTATCGGGAAAAACGCCTGTTTTCAGTCGAAAAGCGCTTAAAAAGATGTTTCAAGCGCTTTCAGGTCTGTAACAGGAAGGTTACCGGGCCATCATTGACCAGGTGCACCTGCATATCCGCGCCGAATCTACCTGATGCCACAGTGCCATGCACCTGTTTCGCTTTAACTAATAGATAGTCGAAAAGCTCCTCACCCAGGGCCGGGGGGGCCGCGGTCGAAAAACTCGGGCGCAACCCGTTCTTGGTGTCGGCGGCCAGGGTGAATTGCGAGACCAGCAACAACCCGCCGCCCACATCCGACAGGGACAGATTCATCTTGCCCTCAGCGTCGCTGAACACCCGATAGTTAAGCAGCTTATTGAGAAGTTTGTCGGCGCTGGCCCGAGTGTCCTCGGGCTCGACGGCCACCAGCACCAGCAAGCCCTGGTCGACCGCACCCACCACCTCCCCCGCTACCTCGACTCGCGCGCCACGCACGCGTTGCAGCAACCCCTTCATGCTTCGTCGGGAGCCAGATCGAGCAAACGTCGCGCCATCCGATCGGCAGCACGCACCAATGCGTCGGTAATCCCGGGTTCAGCGGCGGCATGGCCAGCGTCACGGATGATTTGCAGTTCGCTGTTCGGCCAGGCCTGGTGCAGCTCCCAGGCGTTATCCAGCGGGCAAATCACGTCATAGCGACCATGGATGATCACGCCGGGCAAATGGGCGATTTTGTCCATGTCGCGAATCAACTGATTGGCCTCAAGGAACGCATTGTTGGTGAAGTAGTGGCATTCGATGCGAGCAATGGACAGCGCGCGCTGGGGCTCGGAAAAACGATCGACCACCAGCGGGTTCGGACGCAGGGTCGCGGTCCGGCCTTCCCACGTGGACCAGGCCTTGGCCGCGTGCATCTGGGCGATCTGATCGTTGCCGGTCAGGCGTTTGTGGAAGGCGGTGAGCAGATCGCCACGTTCGTCCAACGGGATCGGGGCGATGTAGTCCTGCCAGTAATCCGGGAACAAGCGGCTGGCGCCAGCCTGATAGAACCACTCGATTTCCTGCGGACGGCAGAGAAAAATGCCGCGCAGGATCAGGCCGTGTACACGCTCCGGGTGGGTTTGCGCGTAGGCCAGCGCCAGGGTCGATCCCCAGGAACCGCCGAACAGCACCCACTTGTCGATGCCCAAGTGCTCGCGGATTCGCTCAAGGTCGGCGACCAGATCCCAGGTGGTGTTGTTTTCCAGACTGGCGTGGGGCGTGGAACGCCCGCAACCCCGCTGGTCGAAAGTCACGATACGGTACAGGTTGGGATCGAAGTAGCAGCGGCTCGCCGCATCGCACCCGGCGCCGGGGCCGCCGTGTATGAAAACCACCGGCAATCCTTCCGGTGAACCGCTTTCGTCGACATACAGCGTGTGAGTCTCGTCGACGGCCAGATCGTGCCGGGCGTGAGGTTTGATCTGCGGGTACAAAGTCTGCATTGCGCGCTCCGTAAGGGGTCGAGGTCATCCCTGGGGGGACTTCTATTATTCTGCCGTCCGGCATCATAAACCCGAATTACGCCAATGAGCATGCCCTTGCGGAGTCAGAGTTTTGCCGCCAGAAAATCAATCAATGTTTGATACAGCGCATCGACCTCGGCCGCCTGCCCTCGCGCCCGTAAACAGCCATGAACCAGTCCATTGCCGTAGTACAGCGTCGTGGGCACGCCGGCGGCGTTAAGTCGTTCGGCATACTGCACGCCGTCATCGCGCAGCGGGTCGAATTGCGCCACCGCGATCCAGGCCGGTGGTAACCCGCTCACATCCCCGGCCAGCAACGGCATCGCGTAAGCGCCCGGCTTTGGCGTGCCACGCAGATACAACGCCTGATAACAATCCAGGTCGCTGCTGCCGAGCAACGGGGCGTCAGCGCATTCGCTGCGTGACGGTAACCGGTGATCACCACCGAGTCCCGGATAAATCAGGACTTGCGCGCATGGCACCGGCTCGCCGGCATCGCGTAGCGCCAGGCACAACGCAGCAGCAAGATTGCCGCCGGCGCTGTCCCCGGCCACCAACGTACGCTCTGGGTCCAGCCGAAACGGCCCGGTACGCAACGCCCGCCAGACGGCCAGGCAGTCATCGAAGGCGGCCGGAAACGGATGCTCCGGCGCCAGACGGTAATCGACGGCAATCACCAACACACCCAGTGTCGAGGCCAGCTCGGCGCAGATGAAATCGTGGGAGTCAAGATCCCCCACCACCCACCCGCCGCCGTGTAAGTAAACGACGCAGGGCACACCGCCAGCAGAGGGTGAATCCGGGGGTTGATACGAGCGAACGCAGACACCCGCCAACTCGAAATCGACCACGTACAGCCCGGCCGGACGGGGTGGCGTGAACGCCCGGCACATCTCGCTGTAGGCCTGGCGCAATCCTTCCAGACTGGTTTCGGTGCTGTTGAAACTGACGGTTTTCTTGACGAAAGCCTGCATCTGTTCAGAAAGCAAGTAAGGAGCCATGAGCCTGTTGCCCGTTCAGGGAAAATATAGGGGGCCTGCCCCCTGTGGGAGCGAGCAGGCTCGCGAAGGCGGTGTGTCAGACAACATCAATCCTGGCTGGCACACTCTTTCGCGAGCAGGCTCGCTCCCACAGGTTTCGCGGTTGCCGTCAGTTTTTCAAACTGGCCTGAACCGTGGCCACGCCGTCCTTGCCATCAAAACTGCTGACACCCGCCAGCCAGCGTTGCAAATCCTGCGGGTGCTCACGCAACCATTTTTTTGCGACGTCCTGGGGTGTCTGACGCTCCATGATCGGCACCATCAACTGGCTTTCCTGGGCGGCGGTGAAGGTCAGGTTTTCCAGCAAGCGATAGACATTCGGGCAACGTTCGGCGTAGTCGGGGGCGGTTACGGTAGAAACGGTCGCCGCGCCTTCGTTCGGCCCGTAGACGTCTTCACTGCCGGTCAGGTACGCGATGCTCATGTTGATGTTCATCGGGTGCGGGGTCCAGCCGACAAACACCACGAACTCCTTGCGGTTCACGGCCCGTTGCACCGCGGCGAGCATACCGGCCTCACCGGATTCGATCAGCTTGAAGTCCTTGAGACCGAAGTGATTGGTCTCGATCATGGTTTTGATCGTGGTGTTGGCGCCGCTGCCCGGTTCGATGCCGTAGATCTTGCCGCCGAGCTGATCCTTGAACTTTGCGATATCGGCGAAGGTTTTCAGGCCGGCGGCCGCCACGTAGTCAGGGACCGCGAGGGTCGCCTGGGCATCAGCCAGGCTTGGCCGGTCCATGACCTTGACCTGATTGGCGGCCAGGAACGGCGCGATGTTCTTGTCCATCGCCGGTTTCCAGTAACCGAGGAAGATGTCCAGGCGCTTGTCGCGGATACCGGCAAAGATGATTTGCTGCACGGCGCTGGTTTGCTTGCTTTCATAACCGAGGCCATTGAGCAGCACGTCGGCCATGCCGCTGGTGGCGATCACGTCGGTCCAGTTGACCACGCCCATGCGCACGGCCTTGCAGGAAGGGTCGTCAGCGGCCAGGACGCTGGCGCTCAGAAAAGCAGTGCCGCAGAGGATTGAGAGACAGCGGGTGAACAGACCTTTGATGCTTGTCATGGGGAGCATTCTCGTGCGGCAGCGGATTATTGTCGGGCCGGTGTCTTTGTGCACCGTGCCGGAAACATTACGCAGCAGACGAGCGGTAAAAGCGACCTGTGGCGACCGTGTTTTGCACGGTGGCGACTGTCGGCACGCACGAATCTGTGGCGAGACAAAATACCTGTGGGAGATTCTATGTTGCCCGGCAACCCTGAATCCTCAGGCTGACAGGTATTCGCTCTGATTTTTCATCAGAGCAAATGCCACCCGACAAAGTTTTCGGGCCAAGGCCACCAAGGCCTGTGTTTTCGAGAAGCCTCTAGCCAGGTGTGCATCGTAAAACGGCTTCCATTTAGGCGAACGGCACGCCGCCATTGCGGCGTTGTAAGTCAAACGACGAACCTCCGGGTCTCCTTTTTTAGTCAGATGCCGCAGGCCATTCTTCTTGCCGGAGTCATCGACTTCCAGGTCCATTCCCAGGAACGCGATGAACGCATCGCTGTTCGCAAAATCTCCCCGCATAAAAGTGGTCGCCAACCCCGTTGCGGTCAGCTCACCAACGCCTTCTATGGCTTTGCAGCGATCAATATTCTCCTCAATCCCGGCCTCTTTGCTGACCGTGCGCAGCAGTTTCTGAATCGCCTGATCCGCTTGCTTGAACGCCTTCTGCTGAGCGGCCTGCACTTTTTTCAACAAGGGTTCATTGGCCCAACTCAACATCAGCCCAGTATGGTTCTGGATCAGCGTTGCACGTCTATGAAGAAGGCTTTTCAGTGAGCTATAGGCCTTGGGTGGCGGGCTCCAGACCCGCAGTTTGTTTTGTTCACTCTCCAAGTAACGCGCCAGCAAACGGGCATCGCAGGGATCAGTCTTGGCTCGTTGGCCGACGCCACGGCGGTAATGACTCACACGATAAGCATCCACCACGTAGACCTGATGACCCATTTCATGGGCCAGTTCAACGGTGTCCAAGTGGTAAATGTTGGTGGCTTCAAGTGCGATAGCGCTATGAGCAGGCAACTTTTTGAGCCAACGTTTGAGGGTGGTTCGATCGTTCTTGATGGGGTCAAGGGTTTGCTGATCAGCGCGGTAGGCAATGACTTCGGCTTTGGCGATATCGATACCCAGAACCGTCTGCGAAGTAAGGATTGTCATGACAAGTCCTCGGAGCTAGGGTTTAAGTGCTTGTCGGGGTCTACCGTTGCGCTGGCTTGTCTCTATCGTCGGTTAACCGATGAATTCCTTATCGGCGCTTTGGGTAGAAGGGGTGGGACGAGAAGTCTCCCACGGTCTGTACTGGTCAGAGTCAGAATCGAGTCTGTAGTCCCACCCACCCCTTCAAGTCTAAACATACAAGCGAGCCTGCTCGCGAAGGCGGAATATCAGCCAACTGAGATGTTGACCGAAATACAGCTTTCGCGAGCAGGCTCGCTCCCACAGGGTTATTCGCCCGGCTTTAACGGTTGTAGTGCTTTTTGCCCCAGGCCAACAAGCCTTGCAGCAACTCTTTGAGCACCACCCGCGTCGGCTCCGCCAGATCCGCGCGATAACGGAACGGCTCGAACTCTTCCATATACGTGCACTGGCCCAACTCCAGTTGCACCGCATGAATGTTTTCCGCTGGATTGCCGTAATGGCGGGTGATGTGGCCGCCCTTGAAGCGCCCGTTCAGCACATGGCTGTAGTCCGGGTGCCCGGCGCAGATCGCTTCCAGCTGCGAAGCCAACTGCGGATCGCAACTGGCACCGTTGAAGGTGCCAAGGTTGAAGTCCGGCAGTTTGCCGTCGAACAGGTGCGGGATCAGCGAACGGATCGAGTGCGCGTCGAACAGCAGCGCATAGCCGAACTCGGCTTTGAGACGCGCCAGTTCCTGCTGCAAGGTGCTGTGGTATGGCGTCCAGATCTGCTCCAGATAAGTCGCGCGCTCGGCTTTCGAAGGTTCCAGACCTTCGCGAAACAGCGGTACGCCGTCAAACAGTGTCGCCGGGTACAGACCGGTGGTGGCGCCCACGTACAACGGCTTGTCGTCGGACGGCCGGTTCAGGTCGATGACAAACCGCGAATACTCCGCGGCCAAGGTGCTGGCGCCCAGTTCAGCGGCGAAGTCGTACAGCTGCGGGATGTGCCAGTCGGTGTCCGGCAGGCTTTTCGCCTGGGGAATCAACCCGGCTTCGACCGCCGGGGTCAGACGCACACCGGCGTGAGGCATGCTGATCAGCAGCGGCACGCGGCCTTGTTTGAAGTTCAGAACCTTATCCACAACTGCTCTCCTACACGCTCGTTTCGACGCCGTGACGCACGACGCGTTTTTCCAGATCGCCGCCCAGCCAGTACGACAGGTCGGCTGGACGATCGATTTGCCAGGCGACGAAATCCGCCACCTTGCCGGCCTCGATCGAACCGTGGGTGTCGGCCATGCCCAATGCCGTAGCCGCATGGATCGTCGCGCCTGCGAGGGCTTCTTCCGGGGTCATACGAAAACAGGTGCAAGCCATGTTCAGCATCAAGCGCAACGACAGCGCTGGCGAGGTACCGGGATTGAGGTCGCTGGCAATGGCGATTTTCACGCCGTGCTTGCGCAGGGCGTCCATCGGCGGCAATTGGGTTTCGCGCAGGAAATAGAAGGCGCCAGGCAGCAACACTGCCACGGTGCCAGACGCGGCCATGGCGATGGCGTCTTCTTCCGTCATGAATTCCAGATGATCAGCAGACAGTGCGTGATAACGCGCCGCCAGGCTGGAACCGTGCAAGGACGACAACTGCTCGGCGTGCAGCTTCACCGGCAAGCCCAGTTTCTGTGCGGTGATAAACACGCGCTCGACCTGCGCTGGCGAAAACGCCAGATACTCGCAGAACGCGTCGACCGCATCCACCAGCCCTTCGGCGGCCAAGGCCGGGAGCATTTCAGAGCAGATGTGTTCGATGTAGTCGTCGGCGCGATCGACATACTCCGGCGGCAAGGCGTGAGCGGCCAGGCAGGTGCTGCGCACGCTGATCGGCAGTTCGGCACCGAGACGACGGGCGACTCGAAGCATCTTGCGTTCGTTGGCCAGGTCCAGGCCGTAGCCGGATTTGATTTCGACGCTGGTAACGCCGTCACGCATCAGGCTTTTCAGGCGCTTGGCGGCGCTGGCGAACAATTCGTCTTCGCTCGCCGCACGGGTGGCGCGTACGGTGCTGGCGATGCCGCCGCCGCTTGCGGCGATTTGCGCGTAGCTGACGCCTTGCAGGCGCTGCTCGAATTCACCGCTGCGGTTGCCGCCGAACACCGTGTGGGTATGGCAGTCGATCAGGCCCGGCGTGACCCAGGCCCCTTTCAAATCATTGACCGCCGGGTATTCGCCGGACGGCAGTTCACTGCGCGGGCCGACCCACTCGATGTGCGCACCGGACGTCACGATGGCCGCATCCTCGATGATCGAGTAGACGCCTTGCGCCATGGTTGCGACGTGGCAGTGTTGCCAGAGGGTTTTCATCCCTTAGTCTCCACAAATTTATAGATCGATTCGCGAGCAGGCTCGCTCCCACAGTGGAATGCGTACTCCCTGTGGGAGCGAGCCCGCTCGCGAAGAGGCCCTTACAGGCTCGGCAGCAACTTCGCCGTGACCAGCTCATTCAGGCAACGCGACGCCAACAACTCAGTCGCTGCATTGATGTCCGGCGCGAAGAAACGGTCCTTTTCATAGAACGGCACTTCCTTACGCAGAATCGCCCGAGCCTTTTCCAGTTTCGGCGAGGTCTTCAGACCGTTGCGCAGATCCAGACCCTGGGCCGCCGCCAGCCATTCCACAGCCAGAATGCCACGGGTGTTTTCAGCCATTTCCCACAGGCGCTTGCCGGCAGCCGGGGCCATGGACACGTGGTCTTCCTGGTTGGCGGACGTCGGCAGACTGTCTACCGAATGCGGATGAGACAGCGCCTTGTTTTCGCTGGCCAGAGCGGCCGCGGTCACCTGGGCGATCATGAAACCGGAGTTCACACCGCCATTGGCCACCAGGAACGGCGGCAGTTGCGACATGTGTTTGTCCATCATCAGCGAGATGCGGCGTTCGCTCAGGGAGCCGATTTCAGCGATGGCCAGCGCCATGTTGTCAGCGGCCATGGCCACTGGTTCGGCGTGGAAGTTGCCGCCGGAAATCACGTCACCTTCAGCGGCGAACACCAGCGGGTTGTCGGAGACCGCGTTGGCTTCGACAGCCAGCACTTCGGCGGCCTGACGGAACTGGGTCAAGCAGGCGCCCATGACTTGCGGCTGGCAACGCAGGGAGTACGGGTCCTGGACCTTTTCGCAGTTCTCGTGAGAATCAGAGACTTCACTGCGCTCGCCCAGCAGATCGCGGTAAGCGGCGGCAGCATCAATCTGGCCTTTCTGGCCACGGGCGGCGTGGATGCGTGCGTCGAATGGCGAACGCGAACCGAGTACCGCTTCGACCGACAGACCACCCAGGGCCAGGGCACCGGCGAACAGGTCCTCACCTTCGAACAGACCGCGCAGGGCAAACGCAGTGGACACCTGGGTGCCGTTGAGCAGCGCCAGGCCTTCCTTCGCAGCCAGGGTCAAGGGTTTCAGGCCAGCGATTTTCAGTGCTTCGGTGGCTTCCATCCACTCGCCCTTGTAGCGAGCCTTGCCTTCACCCAGCAGCACCAGCGACATGTGCGCCAGCGGCGCCAGGTCACCGGAGGCACCGACCGAACCTTTAAGCGGAATGTGCGGGTAAACCTCGGCGTTGATCAAAGCGATCAGCGCATCGATCACGACGCGGCGAATACCCGAGAAGCCACGGCTCAAGCTGTTGACCTTGAGCACCATGACCAAACGCACCAATGCGTCGCTGATCGGCTCGCCGACACCGGCGGCGTGGGACAGCACCAGCGAGCGCTGCAGGTTTTCCAGGTCTTCGCTGGCGATGCGAGTCGACGCCAGCAGGCCGAAACCGGTGTTGATGCCGTAAGCGGTACGGTTTTCGGCGAGGATCTGTTCCACGCAGGCGACGCTGGCTTCGATCTGGGCCGAAGCGCTTTGGTCGAGGGTCAGTTTCACCGGCTGCTGATAAACATCACGCAGTTGTGCAAGGGTCAGTTGGCCGGGAATCAAATTAAGCGCAGTCACATTCATTCTCCTTTTGAGAGTTTTCTTCTTTTTTCAAGAAGAGTACTACCAGACGCTCCGGAGATATCCGTTGTCCGTCGCTTCCCCCTTTTGTGAGAGGGCTGGCGCCTTGGCACGCTGGTTTTGTTTAAAAATCAGTTCAAATTCGGCAAGGCTTTTTGCAGCAAGGCCGGGTCTTTCAAAACGCCGGCGGCGGCGGCGATGTCCGGCGCCAGCCAGCGATCCTGATCGTAGGCAGGCACGTGCTCACGTAGCAGGCGCCACGCTGCGTCGGTGCCTGCACCAAAGCGGTGTTCCTTGAGGAACTCGAAAGCCTGGGCCGCCAGCAGGTACTCGATGGCGAGGATCTGCGTGCAATTTTCCAGCGCGCGATGCAGCTTCAACGCGGCGTTGGTGCCCATGCTCAGGTGGTCTTCCTGCAAGCCCGAAGTCACGTAGTTATCGAGCACTGCCGGTTGCGCCAGCTGACGGTTCTCCGCGCACAGCGAAGCGGCGACGTATTGCACGATCATCATCCCGGAGTTCACCCCCGGGTTGGCCACCAGGAACGCCGGCAGACCGCTGACGTGCGGGTTGATCAAACGGTCCAGGCGTCGTTCGGCGATGGAGCCGATTTCCGCCATGGCAATGGCAAGCAAATCCGCTGCCAGCGCCACCGATTGACCGTGCGGGTTAGCCTGGGACATGACGCGGAAGTTGTCCGGCGTCCCCAGCAGCAGCGGGTTATCGGTGCAGCCGTTGAGTTCGGTTTCGACTTGTTTGATAGCGTGTTCGAGCTGATCGCGAGCCGCGCCATGCACCTGCGGGATCGAGCGGATGCTCAGCGCATCCTGAGTACGAATGCCTTTGCTCTGGGCAATCACTTCACTGCCATCGAGCAGTGCGCGCAGATTGATCCCGACCTGTTGCATGCCTGGATGCGGCTTGAGCGCGATGATCTCGGCATCGAACGCATCGATCTGCCCACGCTGGGCTTCGAAGCTCATGGCACTGATCACGTCGGCCCACTGCAACAGACGCGTGGCGTCGGCAATCGCCAGACAGCTGAGACCGCTCATGCACGGCGTACCGTTGACCAGGCACAGACCGTCCTTGGCGCCGAGTGGAACCGGTTGCAGGCCTTCTT
This sequence comes from Pseudomonas sp. SDO5532_S415, assembly GCF_054071155.1. Classification (NCBI taxonomy): domain Bacteria; kingdom Pseudomonadati; phylum Pseudomonadota; class Gammaproteobacteria; order Pseudomonadales; family Pseudomonadaceae; genus Pseudomonas; species Pseudomonas sp. SDO5532_S415. The sequence continues at coordinate 15,541 of NZ_JBSVWS010000063.1, forward strand.
CGACCAGCGCCTGTTGTGCGGACACGATTTGCCCGCGATAGCTGACGTTACCGACACCCAGCAAAGTGATGCTGATATGGGCCATGTGGGTCAGGTAACCGACCGAACCCTGGGAGGGCACTTGCGGGGTGATGCCGCGGTTGAGCAGCGCCAGCAGGGCTTCGACCACCCGGCGATGCACGCCGGATTTGCCCTGGGTGAAATTGAGGATAGCCGCACACATGATCGCGCGGGTCTGCTCGTCGGCCAACGGAGCGCCAACGCCACAGGCGTGACTGAGCAGAGTGTTGCGCGACAGTTGGCTGAGTTGTTCGTCCTTCAGCGAGACATTGCACAAGGCACCCAGGCCGGTGTTGACGCCATAGGCGCGTTCGCCGCTGGTGACGATGCGCTGGACGATTGCCTGGGCATTCTCGATCCGTGCCCAGGCCTGCGCCGACAGCTCAAGCTGTGCGCCATGGCGGGCGACCGCGACCACATCCTGCCAACGCAACGGGGCATCGGCGATAACGATTTTTTCAGCCTGGGACATTATTAACCTCATGCGTACAACCTGAATATTGATGCAGCTCTGCCGCCGCCTTCGCGAGCAGGCTCGCTCCCACAGGGGTATGCATTCCAATGTGGGAACGAGCCTGCTCGCGAAGAGGTCAGCACAGTCACTGCAAATCTCTTAAACCACCGCCGCCCGCCGCTGTACGAACCGGTCGACATATTCATCCGCCGGCGAATGCAGGATCTCTTTCGGGGTGCCTACCTGAATCAGGCGGCCGTCCTTGAGGATCGCGATGCGGTTGCCGATGCGCACGGCCTCGTCGAGGTCGTGGGTGATGAAAACGATGGTCTTGTGCAGGGTCTTTTGCAGTTCCAGCAACTGGTCCTGCATCTCGGCGCGGATCAGCGGGTCGAGGGCACTGAAGGCTTCGTCCATCAGGATGATGTCAGTATCCGCCGCCAAGGCGCGGGCCAGGCCCACGCGCTGACGCATGCCGCCCGAAAGCTGGTGCGGGTATTTGTTTTCGTAGCCCTTGAGGCCCACGGTGTTGATCCAGTGCAGCGCGCGCTCGGTGCACATCTGCTTGCTCTCGCCACGCACTTTCAAGCCGTAGGCGACGTTATCCACCACGGTTTTGTGGGGCAGCAGGCCGAAGCTCTGGAACACCATGCTGATCTTGCGCCGACGAAATTCGCGCAGGGCTTCCATGTCGTATTGCAGGATGTCCACGCCGTCCACCAGGATCGCGCCGCTGGTCGGGTCGATCAGGCGATTGAAGTGGCGCACCAGGGTCGACTTGCCGGAACCCGACAGGCCCATGATCACGAAGATCTCGCCACTACCGATGCTCAATGACAGGTCGTTCACGCCGACAACGCAGCCGGTTTCGGCCAGCACCTGGTCCTTGGTCTTGCCCTGGCCGACCATGGCCAGTGCATCCTGGGCGCGGTTGCCGAAAATCTTGAAGACGTTTTTGACTTCGATCTTGCTGATGGCTTCGTTGCTGTTCATTTGCTCACCTCATGCCGTGCGCGACCGTACGCCTGTGTAATGCGGTCGATCACCACTGCCAGAATCACGATCGCCAGACCGGCCTCCAGGCCACGTCCGACGTTGAGGGTCTGAATCCCCACCAACACGTCTTCACCCAGGCCACGGGCACCGATCATCGAGGCGATCACCACCATCGACAGGGCCATCATGGTGGTCTGGTTGATCCCGGCCATGATGCTCGGCAGGGCCAGCGGGAGTTGCACGCCGAACAGTTGCTGCCAGCGGTTGGCACCGAAGGCGTTGATCGCTTCCATCACTTCACCGTCGACCTGGCGAATGCCCAGATCGGTCAGGCGGATCAGCGGTGGCGCGGCGTAGATCACGGTGGCGAAAATCGCCGGGACCTTGCCCAGGCCGAACAGCATCAGCACCGGGATCAGGTACACGAAGCTCGGCATGGTCTGCATGATGTCCAGCAGCGGCATCAGCACCGAACGCAGGCGATTGCTGCGCGCCGAGAGAATGCCCAGCGGAATGCCGATGAGCACCGAGATGACCGTTGCCACCATCATCAGCGCCAGGGTTTGCATCAGCTTGTCCCAGAGGCCGACCGCGCCCACCAGGAACAGCAAACCGACGATGACCGCTGTGGTCACCACTTTGCGCGTCGCGTGCCAGGCCACACCGGCAACGATCGCCAGCATCAGCCACCAGGGCGCCGCGCGCAGCAGCCCTTCAAGATTGACGATGGCCCACAACAGGGTGTCGGAGATGCTGCGGAACACATCGCCGTAGTTGGTGACCAGCGAATCGACCCAACCGTTGACCCAGTCGGCGATGGAAAAAGTAAAGCTTTCGGGAAACATAAGAGACTCTCAATCAAGGGGTTGCGATCAAGCATCCGACTGCCGTCGCCGGCAGTCGGTGAGGCTCAACCTACAAGGCCGCGTCGATCTTTTTGGCTGCGTCTTCGCTCACCCATGCGTGCCAGACTTCAGGATGTTCCTTCAGGAAGATCTTGGCCAGTTTTGGCGACTCGATACGCTCTTTGCTCATGCGACCCAGGTTCTGGTTCAGCAGGTCGATTGGAACGTTGACCTTTTCCAGCACGGCCACCAGTTCCGGCGCTTGCTCATGGAAAGTCTTGGACAGGCCGACCTTGATGGTCACGGTCTTGTTCACGCCGGGTTTCTCTTCGAGCTTCACGACGTCGACCTGGCCCATCAGCGGCGTTGGCGACCAGTAGTAGAACAGGATCGGCTCGCCACGCTTGTAGCTCGACAGCACGGCGGCATCCAGCGCCGGGCCGGTGCCTGGGCGGAAGTTGGTGTAGGAGCTTTCCAGACCGTAGCTTTTCAGCATTTCGCTGTTGTCGAGCTCACAGGTCCAACCGGCCGGGCAATTGTAGAAACGGCCCTTGGAAGGCTCTTCGGCGTCCTTGAACACCGCCGAGTACTTGGCCAGATCGGCAATGTTTTTCAGGTCCGGCGCCTTGGCTTCCAGTTTGCGCTTCGCGTCGCCTTCGATCACGTAGCGCGGCACGTACCAGCCTTCTACAGCGCCGACGACCGGAGCACCGACGCCGACGACCTTGCCGGCCTTCTCGGCCTTGTTCCAGACCTCGCTGCGGCCAACCCACTCTTCGGCGAACACCTGGATGTCATTGCTGCTCAAGGCGTTTTCCATGGTGATGGAGTTGCCCGGCAGGCTGTCGGTCTTGCAGTCGTAACCCTTCTCCAACACGACTTGCATCACGTCGGTCAACAGCATGGCGCTTTCCCAGTTCAGGCCGGCGAATTTCACCGGTTTGCCCGACTCGCACCAACCCGCCGCCTGAGTGGCGCCGGCGCTGGCCAGCAGGCCCATGGAAAGCAATGTGGTCAGCAGGGTCTTGTTCGATTTCATTGTGTGACGCTCCTAATCATGAATTGGCTTACGGCAGTCAAGAGGCATCCAGCCCTGTCCACGTCCAATCAGGCCTGCGCCGCAGCGCGACCGGCCCCGCTTGTTTCTGGTTGTACAACGCTGCCCTGCTCGACCGGCAGGATCAGCTTATCGGGTACCGTGCCGTGCCATTTTTTCGCACACACGTAATACAGCGCTGCGGGAAGCACCAGACCGATGATCCAGGAAATATCCACACCCCCCAATGCTTCCACCAGCGGTCCGGTATAAAACTTGGTGGCGATGAACGGCAGCTGCACCAACACACCGAACACATAGACGCTGATACCGAGGGCGTTCCAACGGCCGTAACGACCGTTCGGATCGGCCAGCGCCGGTACGTCATAGCGCTCGCGGGTAATGCAGTAGTAGTCCACCAGGTTGATCGCGCTCCATGGCGTAAAGAACGCCAGCAAAAACAGGATGAAGGACTTGAACGCACCGAGGAACGAGTGCTGGCCGAGCAACGCCATCAGGGTCGCCGCACCCACGATGAGCAGCACGAACACCAGACGCTGCAAGCGCGTGACCTTCAGGTCACCACGGAAACCGCTGATGATGGTCGCAATGCACATGAAGCTGCCGTAGGAGTTCAGCGTGGAAATGGTGACCTTGCCGAACGCGATGCTGAAGTACAGCAGCGCAGCGGTGGCACCACTGCCGGCAAAACCAACGATGTAGGCCACTTCATGGCCGGCGTATTGGCCATTGGCCGAGGCGGCGGCAAACACACCGAGAATCATCGCCACTTGTGCGCCGATGACCGAACCTGCGCCCGCGGCGAAAAAGGTTTTCACCGAGGACGTTTGGCTCGGCAGGTAGCGTGAATAGTCAGCCACATAAGGGCCGAAGGCGATCTGCCAGGACGCCGCGAGCGACACCGCCAGCAGGAAGCTGCTCCAGCTGAAGTGACGGATTTGCAGCAATGCGCCAACATCGGTCTGGCTCATCAGACGGCTGAACAGGTAAACGAAGGCAATCACACCAATGACACTGGCAACACGGCCAATCCAATGGATCACCCGATAACCGAGCACCGTGACCAGCACGATGACACTGGCAAAAATCAGGATACCGACGCTGTCACTGACCCCGAACAACTGACCCAACGCCTGACCGGACAGCACGGTGCCCGTCGCGGTGAATCCGAGGTACATCAGGCAGACCAGCACGATCGGGATGGCCGCGCCATAAACGCCGAACTGCACCCGGCTGGAGATCATCTGCGGCAGGCCAAGCTTGGGCCCTTGCGCCGCGTGCAACGCCATGACGCCGCCGCCGAGCACTTGCCCGATCAGCAAACCGATCAACGACCAGAACACATCACCGCCCAACACCACGGCCAGGGCCCCGGTGACGATCGCGGTGATTTGCAGGTTGGCACCCATCCACAGGGTGAACTGGCTAAACAGACGACCGTGTCTTTCCGCTTCCGGGATGTAGTCGATCGAGCGCGTCTCGATCAACGGTTTGCTGCCTGCACGCTCGCTGTTAACAGCCATGGTTCAACCTCTGTGGATTGTTATTCTGGGTTTACCGATTATTTCTGGTTTGGCTCCTGTGGGAGCGAGCCTGCTCGCGAAGAGGCCAGCACATTCAACATCTATGTTTGCTGACATGCCGCATTCGCGAGCAGGCTCGCTCCCACATAAAGCCCCCTGATTTCCAGAGTTACTTGCCGGTAATCATCGGCAGGTTCAGCCCTTGTTCCTTGGCGCAGTCGATCGCGATCTGGTAACCCGCATCGGCGTGACGCATGACGCCGGTCGCCGGGTCGTTGTGCAGTACGCGAGCGATACGCTCCGCCGCTTCGTCAGTACCGTCGCAGACGATCACCATGCCCGAGTGCTGGGAGAAGCCCATGCCGACGCCGCCGCCGTGGTGCAGGGAAACCCAGGTCGCACCGCTCGCGGTGTTGAGCAGGGCGTTGAGCAATGGCCAGTCGGATACGGCGTCGGAACCGTCCTGCATCGATTCGGTTTCGCGGTTCGGGCTCGATACCGAACCGGAGTCCAGGTGGTCACGACCGATCACAATGGGAGCGGACAGTTCGCCGCTACGTACCATCTCGTTGAACGCCAGACCGAGCTTGGCGCGCAGGCCCAGGCCAACCCAGCAGATACGCGCCGGCAGACCCTGGAAGCTGATGCGCTCGCGCGCCATGTCCAGCCAGTTGTGCAGGTGAGCGTCGTCCGGGATCAGTTCCTTGACCTTGGCGTCGGTCTTGTAGATGTCTTCAGCGTTGCCCGAGAGCGCAGCCCAACGGAACGGGCCAATGCCACGGCAGAACAGTGGACGGATGTAAGCCGGTACGAAGCCCGGGAAGTCGAATGCGTTTTCCACGCCTTCTTCTTGCGCCATCTGACGGATGTTGTTGCCGTAGTCGAAAGTCGGGATGCCCATTTTCTGGAAATCCAGCATCGCTTTAACGTGCACGGCCATCGATTGCTTGGCGGCTTTGACCACGGCAGCAGGCTCGGTCTTGGCGCGAGCGCGGTACTCTTCCCAAGTCCAGCCGGCAGGCAGATAGCCGTTCAGCGGGTCGTGGGCGCTGGTCTGGTCGGTGACCATGTCCGGGCGCACGCCGCGACGGACCAATTCCGGAAGGATTTCAGCGGCATTGCCGAGCAGGGCGATGGAAATCGCTTTGCCTTCCTTGGTGTATTTGTCGATGCGGGCCAACGCGTCGTCGAGGTCTTTGGCTTGCTCGTCGACGTAGCGGCTGTTCAAGCGGAAATCGATGCTGACCTGCTGGCATTCGATGTTCAGTGAGCAAGCGCCGGCCAGGGTTGCAGCCAGAGGTTGAGCGCCACCCATGCCGCCCAGGCCTGCGGTCAGGACCCAACGACCTTTCAGGTCATCGTTGTAGTGCTGGCGACCGGCTTCGACGAAGGTTTCGTAGGTGCCCTGGACGATGCCCTGGCTGCCGATGTAGATCCAGCTGCCGGCGGTCATCTGGCCGTACATTGCCAGGCCTTTGGCGTCGAGTTCGTTGAAATGTTCCCAGCTGGCCCATTTTGGTACCAGGTTGGAGTTTGCGATCAGTACGCGCGGGGCATTGGCGTGGGTCTTGAACACGCCGACCGGCTTGCCGGATTGCACCAGCAGGGTCTCGTCGTCGTTCAGGTTGGTCAGGCTCTCGACGATCTTGTCGTAGCATTCCCAGTTACGTGCCGCACGACCGATACCACCGTAAACCACCAGTTCTTTAGGGTTCTCGGCGACTTCCGGGTCGAGGTTGTTCATCAGCATGCGCAGCGGCGCTTCGGTCAGCCAGCTCTTGGCGGTCAGCTTGTTACCGCGAGCAGCGCGGATTTCAACGTCACGAAACTTAGTGGTTTTCTGGGTATTGTCAGTCACGAAAAAGACTCCTCAGCGATCAATCCAAACCAACCCTGGCGGTGGGTAAGCCAGCCTGTGCGCATCAAAGCGCTACAAGCGAATCAGTGGACGTTGCGGGGAGTCTCGATCGACTCATACGCATACGTCTTTACTTGTACATACAAGCATATGCAATCAAGCGGCCAACTTGTTGGATGGGCATTCAAGAAAACCATGCGCACGGCTGGAGAGCGCCTGGATCAAGGGCTCCGGCGTAGATGAAATTTTTCGAGGGGATTTAGTGGTGGAAGGGAGGGCTGTTACTTGAGTGTGGTTTTGCGCCACGCTGGGGCGTTCGGTAACAAAGTGGTGCGCGGAGGGAAACGGTATGAGTGGTAAAACAACATCGCGGGCAAACCACGCTCTCTGTAGGAGCGAGCTTGCTCGCGATGGTGGTCAACGATAACGCGCAGAACCAGATGCCCAGCGGCGAATTTTGGTTTTTCGCGAGCGAGCTCGCTCCTACAGAGATGGATCAGCGTGCGGTGAGTTCGATCACGCAACAGGCGTCATTGCTGGAAACTTCCAGCAGGCCAGTGTTACCGACAAGTTGCAGACAATCATGACGACCCAGTTGCGAAGCACTGTTACCGACCTTCACCTCCAGCGCATCGCTGACGCTGAACACCAGTACAGTCCCCGCCTCGCTGAAAAACCGCTGCTCACCGCTCAACCATTGCAGCCGTGCGCTGTAACGCTTTGGCGCATAAATCAGGTTGAAATCGCGAATCGGTCCGCCGAGCAATGTGCAGGACACCTGGCTCTCGCCGCTGAAGGCAAACGGATCGATGGGCAACAACGGCCGTGTGACCTGGCCGTCGACCGACAAGGTCATGCCGTCGCCCTGCAGTACGGTGATGATTCGCTCATACCCGGCGAAGGTGGAAAATCCGCCCGATTCGCCGATGTCGGCAATCGAGAGGCGCCAGCCGAACCCATCCAGGCCGGTGCCGGCGTCGCGGGTGATTTCTTCGGTGCTGCCGCCGCCGTTTTTCCACGGCATGCGCGGGTAATCGACCGCGCGTAGAACCTTCAACTCACTCATTTACTGCTCTCTATTTATGAAAACGACCTTCCAGACGATGACGGGAACCGGGGTGGATCAAACGGGCAGCGGTCACCGGCTGGCGGCCGGACCAGGTGCGGCGACGGATCAGCAGGCACGGCTCGCCCTTTTCAATCTGCAACAACTTGCATTCGGAGGGTTCGGCCAGTATCGCCTCGACCACATGCTCGCCTTCGGTCAATGGCGCAACCTGATTCAGGTAGGCATAAGGCGTTTGCAGGGTGAAGTCCTGCTTGAGGTATTCCGGCGCCACCAGTGCGTTGACGAAACGGTCTTCGATTTGCACCGGGATGTCGTTTTCGAAATGCACGATCAGCGAGTGGAAGACTTTCTGCCCTTCACGCATATCCAGGGCCAGGGCGCGCTCGGACCCCGCGGCCTCTTCTTCAAGCGTGATGACTTTGCACGTGTGGCGGTGACCACGGGAGGCGATTTCGTCGGCGATGTTGTGCACTTCAAACAGGGCGGACTGGCTTTTCGGCTCGGCGACGAACGTGCCGACGCCTTGCATGCGCACCAACAGGCCATCGGCAGTCATCTCGCGCAGGGCGCGGTTGATGGTCATGCGGCTGAAACCCAACTGGCTGACCAGCTCGCTTTCCGACGGAACCCGGTAGTGCGGCGGCCAGTTTCCACTGTCGATTTGCTGGGTGATCATTTGTTTGACGCGGGCGTACAAGGGCGCCGGACTGTCGCCCATGTTCGCGGCCAACGGAGAGACTGGAGGCGGAGTCGGCACGGTGGATCCTTGTTCATTGAAGAAAGATTGCTAGCTTGCCGGAGTTTACCGGGCAGGCAAACGTCTGTATATGTATATACAAATAACACACGATGGGGTGCTGAACCATGTCCGCCTTCTTTGCCGAACGCGCGCTGCTGCCTAGTGGATGGGCCAACAATGTACGTCTTGAGGTCAGCGCCGATGGCGTCCTGACCCATATCCAGGCCGATTCCCATGCAGATGGCGCCGAGCGGTTGAGCGGTCCGCTGCTGCCGGGCATGCCGAATCTGCACTCCCACGCCTTCCAGCGGGCCATGGCCGGGCTTGCGGAAGTGGCGGGCAATCCGAATGACAGCTTCTGGACCTGGCGCGACTTGATGTATCGCCTCGTCGGAAAAATCAGCCCGGAACAACTTGGCGTTATCGCACGTCAGCTGTACATCGAAATGCTCAAGGCCGGTTACACCTCGGTCGCGGAATTCCACTACGTGCACCATGACACCAGCGGCCAGCCCTATGCAGACCCAGCCGAACTGGCGCTGCGTATCAGCCAGGCGGCCAGTTCCGCCGGTATCGGCCTGACGCTGCTGCCAGTGCTCTACAGCCACTCCGGTTTCGGTGGCCAGACCCCGAATGAAGGCCAGCGCCGCTTTATCAACAGCACCGAAAACTATCTCAAACTGCAATCGCGCTTGCAGCCGATCCTGGCGCAGCAACCGGCGCAATCGCTGGGATTGTGTTTCCACTCGTTGCGCGCGGTAACGCCGCAGCAGATCAGTGAAGTATTGGCGGCCAGCGACAAGCAGTGCCCGGTGCACATTCACATCGCCGAACAGCAGAAGGAAGTCGACGACTGCCTGACCTGGAGTGGCCGTCGTCCGCTGCAATGGCTGTATGAAAACATCGAGGTCGATCAGCGCTGGTGCCTGGTTCACGCTACCCACGCCAACACGGAAGAAGTCACGCTGATGGCCAAGAGTCGCGCTATCGCCGGCCTGTGCCTGACCACCGAAGCGAATCTGGGCGACGGGATTTTCCCGGCGGTAGACTTCCTTGCACAGGGCGGACGCATGGGCATCGGCTCCGACAGCCATGTGTCACTGAGCGTGGTGGAAGAACTGCGCTGGCTGGAATATGGCCAGCGTCTGCGCGATCAGCGGCGCAACCGGTTGTATGGGGCGGAGCAGCCGATGGTTGGCCGCACGCTGTACGACGCGGCACTGGATGGCGGCGCGCAAGCGTTGGGTCAACCGATTGGCGCGCTGGAAGTCGGCAAGCGGGCGGATTGGCTAGTGCTGGATGGAAGTGATCCGTATCTGGCGACGGCCAGTGGTGACGGGATTTTGAACCGCTGGTTGTTTGCCGGGGGCGATCGCCAGGTGCGGGACGTGCTGGTCAATGGTCAGTGGGTTGTGCGTGATGGACGGCATGCCGGCGAAGAAGAGAGTAACCGGGCCTTCACCCAAGTCCTGCGCGACCTCCTGGGTTAACGCAAAACGAAATGTGGGAGCGAGCCTGCTCGCGAAGAGGTCGTCATATTCAACAGAGATGTTGACTGGCAGACCGCTTTCGCGAGCAGGCTCGCTCCCACAGTTTTGTTCTTTGGCGGCGGTTAGTTCGAGGTCTTGGCCATCTGCGTATCCGACGCCCGCCAGATCAGCCGCGTGGTGTCGTAACCCTGCTGACGCGCCTTGCTCAGCAACTCCTCCCGCACGACACCATTGACGGTCGGGGTGCGCGACAGCAGCCACAGGTAACGACGGCTCGGGTCGCCGACGATGGCGGTCTTGTAGTCTTCGCTGACGTACAACACCCAGTATTCGCCCTTCGCAACGCCCGGAATCAGCCTGGAAAACCAGGTATCGAACTCGACCCACAATTTGTCGGTCTTGCCCGGCACCTGTGGATAAGCCGTGCCCTTGACCTCTTCCCACTCCCACTGCGGCGTCAGGCAGCGATTGAGCACCGCCACATTGCCGTCAGGATTGAGCGTGTAGTGAGCTTCGGATTGCGCGCAGTTGCGCTGGAAATACATCGGTAGCCGCGCCAATTCGTACCAGGTGCCCTGGTAACGCTTGAGATTGACGCTGTTGGCGGTCTTGGGCGCCAACGGATCCTGGCCAGAAGTGGCACAGCCGGCCAATACCAGGCCGGCAAAAAGCATGATCAACAACCGCTTCATTATTTTTCTCCCGTGGGCGCTCGGCCCCGGTTTACTTCAGGCCTTGGCCGGAAAACATCAGCACTTTGTCACCGGCATATTGCACGCTGATAAAGCTGTTCTTGTCGCCCCAGGTGCAACTGGACATGCCGAGCGCGCCTGAGCAATCGGCGGGTTTGCCCAGCAGGGTTTCAACCTCGGCCTTGTCCATGCCGGACGAGAGCTTCGAGTAGTTTTCCTGATTGACCTTGCTGCACGCAGCCAACAACACGCAGAACGAAAGCAGGGCGATGGATCGCAGCGACATGGTGTAACTCCAGGGGCAAAAGGGATTGGCATGGCTGCCAAGCAGAACCTTAGAAGAGAAAACCCCTTTCTGGTTCCCTCACCCGCTGGGTATTTATAGGGCCGCTCGTCTGCCTTGCGCCGAATAATCAACCACTTTGCAGGGCTATCGGGCATTTCGTCGGGTTTCGTCAAAAAACGCCTAATCTTTGGCGCAGCTCAGTCGACATACAAGGCAGCGCAATGCCCACTTGCGAGGCATTTGCCCCCTTTGTCGACGAGTCTTTCCGCGGTAGCTCATTTAATGACCAGAAACATGAAGTTCAGCCACAAAATCCTGTTGGCTGCTGCCCTCGTGGTGGCCGTTGCATTCGCTTGTTTCATCCTGTTCAACGACTATCGCCAGCGCCAGACGTTGCGTAGCAGCACCGAGGCCTCGATGCAGGAACTCGGCAGCCTGACCACCAGCAACATCCAGACCTGGCTGGAAAGCCGCATTCAGTTGCTGCAATCGCTGTCCCAACAAATCGCCGTGGACGGCAGCGCCCAGGTTAACCTCAAACGCGCCATCGACCTGCCCGCCTATACCGGCAACTTCCAGCTGAGCTACTTCGGTGGCATCGATGGCGTGATGTTCTCGATTCCGGCTGGCAACCGCGCAGCGGACTACGACCCGCGCGCCCGAGGCTGGTACAAAGCAGCCAACAGTGCACAGCAGACCATCGTTACCGAACCGTACATCGCCGCGTCCTCCGGCAAACTGGTGATCACAGTCGCCACGCCAGTAAAGCAGCAAGGCCAAATGATCGGCGTTGCCGGCGCCGACATCGACCTGTCCAGCGTCAGCGCGATCATCAACTCCCTGAACTTCGGTGGTCATGGTCATGCCTTCATCGTCGGCGCAGACGGCAAGATCCTGATCCACCCCGACAGCAAACTGGTACTCAAGAACCTGACCGACGCTTACCCCAATGGCGCACCGAAAGTCAGCCCGGGCATGAAAGAAGTCGAAATCGATGGCAAGCGCCAGTTCATCTCCTTTACCCACGTCAACGGCGTACCGTCGGCGGATTGGTATGTGGCGCTGGTTCTCGACCAGGACACCGCCTTCTCGATGCTTAGCGAATTCCGCACCTCGGCGATTATTGCCATGGTGATTGCGGTGGTGATCATCATCGCGTTGCTGGGCATGCTGATCAACTTCCTGATGCAGCCGTTGCTGACCATGGGCCGCGCCATGCATGACATCGCCGAAGGCGAAGGTGACCTGACCAAACGCCTGACCATTCACGGTCACGACGAATTCGGCGCACTGGGGCTGTCGTTCAATCGTTTCGTCGAGCGGATCCACACTTCGATTCGTGAGGTGTCCTCGGCCACTGGCCAGGTCAACGAAGTGGCGCTGCGAGTGGTGGCTGCATCCAACTCGTCGATGTTCAACTCCGACCAACAGGCCTCGCGCACCAGCAGCGTCGCCGCGGCGATCAACCAACTCGGCGCCGCCGCCCAGGAAATCGCCCAGAACGCCGCCCTTGCCTCTCAGCATTCGAGCGATGCCCGTTCGCTGGCGGAAGAAGGCCAACAGGTGGTGGATAAAACCATCTCCGCGATGCATCAGCTGTCGGCGAAGATCAGCGATTCGTGCGGCAACATCGAGACGCTCAACAGCAACACCGTCAACATCGGGCAAATTCTGGAAGTGATCACCAGCATCTCCCAGCAGACCAACCTGCTGGCCCTCAATGCCGCGATCGAAGCCGCACGTGCCGGTGAAGCCGGACGAGGTTTTGCAGTGGTTGCCGATGAAGTGCGCAACCTCGCTCACCGCACCCAGGATTCGGCGCAGCAAGTGCAGAAGATGATCGAAGAGCTGCAAGTCGGCGCTCGTGAAGCGGTGGGTACCATGACCGAAAGCCAGCGCCATAGCGAAAGCAGCGTGAACATCGCCAATCAGGCCGGCGAACGCCTGGGCAGCGTGACCCAGCGCATCGGCGAAATCGACGGCATGAACCAATCCGTGGCGACGGCGACGGAAGAACAGACGGCCGTGGTGGAATCGATCAACGTCGACATCACCGAAATCAACACGCTGAACCAGGAAGGTGTGGAGAACCTGCAATCGACCTTGCGCGCGTGTGCCGATCTTGAGCAGCAGGCGGCGCGGTTGAAGCAGTTGGTGGGTAGCTTCCGGATCTAAGGCGCTCTCACTGGCCTCTTCGCGAGCAGGCTCGCTCCCACAGGGGATTTGTGAACGACACAGATCCC
>NZ_JBSVWS010000064.1:0-28085 GCF_054071155.1 Pseudomonas sp. SDO5532_S415
TGAAATGCGATCAAATGTGGGAGCGAGCCTGCTCGCGAAGGCGGTCTGAAGGTCAGGAGAAAAGCCGGACGACAGAAATGCGCGGGAAGTTTACAGCGCCTTCAATCCCGCGCATCTCGCCTGATTCATGATGAAGGTGAGGCGCTTTCAGTTTGTCGGGTGAAGCGCGACAACAGCAGTTTGTCGAGCAGCCAGACCACCACCAGCGAAGCGCCCACCAATGGGAACGCCACCGCCAGGGCAAACATGATGACCATCGCGGTTTTCCATTTCGGCAGGTCGTGACGCAACGGCGGCACGCCGAATTTGCCTTGTGGGCGACGTTTCCACCAGATCACCACGCCGCTGATGGCGCTGAGCAGAATCATCAGGCAGATCAGCAGCACGACGATCTGATTGACCACGCCGAACATCTTGCCTTCGTGCAGCATCACGCCGATTTCCGTGGCGCGGGCGACGGCACCGTATTGCTCATAGCGCACGTCGGCCAGCACCTTGCCGCTGTACTGATCGACATGCAGGGTGGCGTCGTTGCGCGGGTCATCGGCGAATACCGCGATGGTGAACACGCCAGTCGCGGTGGTCGGCAAGGTGATGCTGTACCCCGGCTCGACCTTGCCCTGCGTGGCGATGTTTTGCACGTCCTGCAGGCTGATGGTCGGCGCGGCCGGGCCGGCTTGCGCACCACCGTGGGCCATGTGTTCGGCATGGTCGCCGGACATCGGCATCGGCGTGTTTTCCATGGCCCATGGCACCGTCTGGCGAGTAGCGGTGTTGAGGCTGCGGGCTTCGACATCGGACTTCGGCACGTCATCCCACATCGCCGCCGGAAACACGTTCCACACCTGGGCGTATTGCTTGCCCCAGAAACCGGTCCAGGTCATGCCGCTGAGCAGCATCACCAACAGCAGGGACGCGCCCCAGAATCCGGTCACCGCGTGCAGGTCGCGCCACAACACCCGACCACGACTGTTCATGCGTGGCCACAGAATGCCGGCGGCCTGGCCGCGTGGCCACCACAGGAACACCCCGGACACCACCAGCACCACGCCCCAACCGGCGGCCAGTTCTATCAGTCGATCACCCACGGTGCCGATCATCAGTTCGCCGTGTATCGCCCGGGCGATCGCTTGCAGGTTTTTCTTGGCGTCTTGCTCGCCGAGGATGTCGCCGTGGTAAGGGTCGACGAACACGTTCAACTCCTGGCCGGCATTCGCGACCACGAATTGAGCGCTGCGCTCGGCATTCACCGGCGGCAGGTATTGCGTGACCTGTCCTTGGGGATAAGCCGCTTTTACCCGCTGCAGCAGGTCGTCGGCCGGGATGCTGTGATGACCGGCCGGGACGTTGAGCAGGCTGCTATACATCAGCGAGTCGAGTTGCGGCTTGAACAGGTAAATGGTGCCGGTCAGGGCCAGCATCACCATGAATGGCGCAACGAACAATCCGGCATAGAAATGCCAGCGCCATGCCAGGTTGTAGAAATTCACTTTGGGCTGTTTCATCACGTGTGCTCCGCGTGGCTCGGATCTTTTAGTTATGGGGTGCGGGTCTACGTGACGATAGGTGGGGCGCGGGTTCGGGCACCGGGGAAAAAGGTTTGTCGGGCATGGCCCAGGTGCGGGGAAGGGGAAGTGAAAGTACTGGCGGGCGGTGTGTCGAACGCGGTGAATGACACGCCACCGGTGAGCGCCGGGCAATTGAACAACAGGCTGCAATAGCCGCATTTTTCCCAGATGGCGTGATGTCCGGCTTGCGGCGGGCAGTGCTCGGCGTTCGGTTGTGCGCCGTGATCGGCGTGGTCCATTGCCGGCCTGTCCATGGACATGTCCATCGACAGGCTCATGGCCGCGCGCGAGTCCATCGGCATCGACTGGGAAACCAGCGGGCCGATAAAGATCATCAACATGGCGAACAGGCTGATCCAGCTGCCGCGTGTCAGGCTCGATGGCTGACGACGGGGTCTGGATGACCTGGCGCTGAACGGGCGCATGGGCGTTTTCAGCTCAGCCGGTTACTGGACGTGCGCGTGCTTTTGCGTGCCTTCAGGCGCCTGCTTCTGCACCGCCACTTCGACCGTCACGTCACCGGATTTCTCGAAGTGCAGGGTCAGCGGGAAGCGCTTGCCGTCGCTCAGCAGGCTACGGTCTTTAAGGTTCAGCAGCATCACGTGGTAAGCCATTGGCGCAAACGTGACTTCGCCACCGGCGGGGATTTCCACGCTGGGCACGTGCTGCATTTTCATCAGGTCGTTTTGCATCACGTGTTCGTGCAGTTGCGCTTCACCGGCAATGGGCGAGTCGACACTGAGCAGCCGGTCGGCGGATTTGCCTTCGTTGTGAATCACGAAATAGGCCGCGACGTTCGGCGCGTTCGGCGGTAACTCCTGCGACCAGGGATGAGTGATGTCCAGCTCCCCGACCTTGTATTCGTGGGCATTGGCAAAGCAGGCAGGCAGCAACAACGCAGCCACAACGATGAGTTTGTTCAGCATGATGGTTCTCCAGAGCGATTCAAGACGCAGGTCAATTGCGAGAAAGAATCACACCAGAGGGGACGCGCGGGGGTTGAGGCTCGGCCATTGCTGGCGCGGTGTCGGTGTATTGAGTGAGGCGGGGGGCAGGCTTCGATTGGCGTCGAACTGCGCGAAATACAACTGCGGTACATGCCCGGGCAACGCCACAAGAGGGGCCGAACCAGAACAGCACCAGCAATGCTGCATATTGGAATGATCGTCGTTTTGCGGGGCTTTCTGCTCGATGCCGCCCAGGGAAATCGCGACCATCTTGGTGCCGCTGGACGAACAGAAACTCCCCCACAACAACTGCTCGGCGGGTGACTTCGCCGACTGCGCCATCGCTCCGGTCATCGGCATGGCGAGCAGGTTGAACAGCACTGCGAAGCAGGCTATCCAGGCAATTGCGAGCCGTTGTCGGGACATGGGACAGATCCATTGGGTGGGCGATCAGGCGCGGCTATTTAGCCTGATCAATGCCGATAAGTAAAAAAGCGGCGTGCGGTGTGGTGTCGCAGTAAAAATTGTCTGGATTTTAAGCTCTCAGTGCGCACGTACCGCATGAACTTGCATATTCACCCCAAGCGTAGCGCGAATTACGGCGAAGATCGCGGCCAGGTTGTCCATGCTTGGGTTGCCTTTTGCAGACAACATTCGATGCAAACTTTTACTGGGTTTCGCCGTTTCCTTTGCCAGTCCTTCGAACCCGACAGTGGCGTTGATGAGATCACGCAAAATGATCCTGGCCATTACAGGTTCGCCGTTAAGAAACAGAGTAGCAGCCTCATCCAACAATGCCTGGGCGAACTCAGGGTCACGCTGGGCACGCTCGGCGATCGTGTGTTTGTAGCTTCGGGTGAGCGCCATGACTTTATCTCCGGGGGCGGTCAGCTTTTTTTCGGGCTCGAAATTCGGCAATCAGTATTTTGGCCTGTTTGATGTCGGCTTTTTGGGTGGACTTGTCGCCTCCACCGAAAAGTATGATCAGGCGTTTGCCCTCTTGAACAAGATAGATTCTGTAGCCGGGCCCCCAATTTATCGGTACTCGCCCAGACCTTCGAACCACTTGATGTTGGACGTATTGCCGAGCTCCAGTCGAATCAACGCATTGGATACTTTAAGCGCGGCCTGCGCATTCAAGGTGGAAAACCAGCGTCCGAAGGGGCTTGTTTCATTGTCCTGCAAGTATTCTTCGAGTGTGATCACAGACGGCCCTGAAGGTAACAAATAGGTTACTGTTCATGCAAGCCAATGATCCTGCCTTACTGAGCGAAGTCCGCCAACGCAACAAGTGTTTCCCCAAGCGTCAGAAACTCCCGCTCAACCCCCGGCAACACCGGCCGCTTCAACACCAACACCGGCACCCCACGCTCACGCGCCACTTCCAGCTTCGGTTCAGTCGCGGTACTGCCGCTGTTCTTGCTGATCAGTACGTCGATCTGTCGGCGTTCGAACAACTCACGTTCATCCTCGATCCGGAACGGCCCCCGCGCGCCGATGACTTCGCAGCGTTCGTTGCCCGGGTACACGTCCAATGCGCGCAAGGTCCAGAATTGATGTGCAGGGATTTCGTCGAGATGCTGCAAGGGCTCGCGGCCCAGGGTGAACAATGGCCGCCGAAAGGGTTTCAGGGCCTCGATCAGTTCGGCCCAATCGTTGACCTCGCGCCAGTCGTCCCCGGCCTGTGGTTGCCACGCCGGACGCCGCAGCGCCCAGCACACAATCCCGCTCAGGTGCGCAGCGCTGGCGGCGTTCTGGCTGATTTGGGCCGCGTAGGGGTGCGTGGCATCCAGCAGCAGGTCGATCCGTTGGTCACGGATGAACTGCGCCAGGCCCTCGGCGCCGCCATAGCCGCCGACGCGGACCTGACAGTTCAGGTCCGTTGGCACCCGACCGATACCGGCCAGGCTGTAGATGTGTTCAGGGCCGAGGGTGCGGGCGATGGCCAGGGCCTCGGTCACGCCGCCCAGCAACAGAATGCGTTTCATTGGAATGCTCCGGCATGGCCCACGATCCCGCCCTGGCGATCGATGGCAAACACTTCGACCTGAACCTGCGAAGGCACCACACTGCGGGCAAAGTCCAAAGCGTGCTGGCACACCGCGTCACCGAGGGCGATGCCGGCGGCGCTGGCCATGGCCAGGGCTTGTTGACTGGTGTTGGCCTCGCGGATGCCTTGCTGCAACGCCGTATCGGCGCCGACTGCCGCGGCCCAATCGGCCAGTTGCGGCAGGTCGATGCTCGAGTGTCGACTGTGCAAGTCCATGTGCCCGGCGGCGAGTTTGCTGATCTTGCCGAAGCCGCCACAAAGACTGAGTTTATCCACCGGCACCTTGCGCAGATGTTTGAGTACCGCGCCGACGAAATCGCCCATTTCAATCAAGGCGATTTCCGGCAGGTTGTAGACCCGGCGCATGGTGTCTTCGCTGGCGTTGCCGGTGCAGGCGGCGATGTGCAGGTAACCGTTGGTTTTCGCCACATCGATGCCCTGGTGGATCGACGCAATGTAGGCCGCACAGGAGAACGGCCGGACAATGCCACTGGTGCCGAGGATCGACAGGCCGCCGAGAATCCCCAGGCGCGGGTTCATGGTTTTGAGTGCCAGGGCCTCACCGTTTTCGACATTGACCGTGACATCGAAACCGCCGCCATAGCCCAGCTCGTCGGCGAGCCGAGTCAGGTGATCGGTGATCATTTTGCGCGGCACCGGGTTGATCGCCGGTTCGCCGACGCCCAACACCAGCCCGGGGCGGGTCACGATGCCGACCCCGCGACCGGCATTAAAACCGATGCCCGGCTCGGTGCGCAGTCGCACCTGGCTATAGAGCAGGGCGCCGTGGGTGACGTCGGGGTCGTCGCCGGCATCCTTGATCGTGCCGGCCTCGGCACTGTCGCCCGTCAGTCGACAGAACTCCAGGCGCATCTGCACCTGTTTGCCTTTGGGCAATATGACTTCCACCGCGTCTGCTGCCGTGCCCGCGAGCAGCAGGCGAGCCGCCGCGAGGCTGGTTGCCGTGGCGCAACTGCCCGTGGTCAGGCCACTACGCAGTGGCGCGGGTTGTTCGGCGGTTTCGTCACGCATCGAAAGGTTTCGTCAGATCCAGCAAGGTAATCGGCAATGCCTGGCGCCAGGTATCGAAGTCACCCAGCGGTTGCGCCTGGGCGATATGGATGCGCGTCAGCTCTCCACCGTGCTGTTCACGCCATGCCATCAGTGTCACTTCACTTTGCAGGGTGACCGCGTTGGCGATCAGCCGGCCACCGGGTTTGAGGGCAGCCCAGCAGCTGTCCAGTACGCCTTCACGGGTGACGCCACCGCCGATGAAAATGGCGTCCGGCCGTTCGAGTCCGTCGAGGGCTTGCGGCGCGCGGCCGCGAATCAGTTGCAGGCCGGGAACGCCGAGGGCATCGCGGTTGTACTCGATCAACTGTTGTCGCCCGTCATCGGCCTCGATGGCCAGCGCCCGGCAACTCGGGTGGGCGCGCATCCATTCGATGCCGATCGAGCCGCTGCCGGCGCCGACGTCCCACAACAGCTCGCCAGGCACCGGGGCCAGGCGCGCGAGGGTGATCGCGCGTACGTCGCGCTTGGTCAGTTGGCCGTCATGCTTGAACGCCGAATCCGGCAGACCGGCCAGGCGTGACAGGCGTGGCGTATTCGGTTCAGCGATGCAGTCGATGGCGATCAGGTTCAAGTCGGCAATGGCGCAATCGGCCCAGTCGCTGGCGATGCCATCGACACGCCGCTCGGCTTCTCCGCCCAGATGTTCCAGTACGGTGATGCGGCTCGGGCCGAAACCACGCTCACGCAACAACGCGGCAATGGCGGCGGGGCTGCCGCCGTCGTTGCTCAGCACCAACAAGCGTACGCCGCTGAACAACTGGGCGTTGAGCGCGGCGATAGGGCGGGCCACCACAGAAAGGGTGACCACCTCCTGCAAGGGCCAACCCATTCGGGCGGCGGCGAGCGAGCAGGAAGAGGGGGCCGGCAGAATCAGCATTTCATCGTCGGACAGTTGTCGGGCGAGACTGGCGCCCACCCCGAAGAACATCGGATCGCCACTGCCGAGGACACAGACAGGTTCGCCACGCCGCGCCAATACCGGTTCAAGGGAGAAAGGACTGGGCCACAATTGCCGTTCACCACGGATGCAGGACGGCAACAAATCCAGTTGCCGTTGCGCACCAATAATCCGCGAAGCGTTCAACAAAGCGTGCCGGGCGTTTTTGCCCAGGCCCTTGAAGCCGTCTTCACCGATTCCCACTACTGTCAGCCAGGGCGACATCTATATTCCTCAAACACGCTGTTCCGACGGGCAGGCTTTTCATGCCGTCGAACAAAGCAGGCATAATACCGCGCCTTTGCTTGCGAAGCGCCTTTCCCACATTCCCGGTCCCGCCCTTGAACGAACGCCCGATGTCCACCGCCTTACGCCCCTCGGCCTGCCCGGGGTTGCTGCGTATCGTCCAGGCACTGGACGGCGGTATTTGCCGGATCAAGTTGAATGGCGGTTCGATCAGCGCAGCTCAGGCCGAAGCGGTGGCCAATGCTGCCGAGCGATTCGCCGGGGGAGTGATCGAGGCGACCAACCGCGCCAATCTGCAAATTCGCGGCATTGGCCGTGAGCATGGGGCCTTGATCGACAGCCTCATGGCCAGCGGATTGGGACCCAGTAGCGCCGCTGGCGACGATGTGCGCAATCTGATGCTCAGCCCCGGTGCCGGCATTGATCGGCAAATGCTGTGCGACACGCGCCCATTGGCCGAGCAGATCCTGGCCACGCTCCAGGGCGACGAACGCTTTCACGACCTCAGTGCCAAGTTTGCCGTGCAACTCGATGGCGGCGAAGGCCTGGCAATGCTTGAGCATCCCCATGATCTGTGGCTGTCCGCCACGGAGGGAGAGGGCCAGACGGTTTTTGCCTTCGGTCTGGCGGGATGCCCTCTGGACCCGCCTGTGGGCTCGGTGCTGCTGGAACATGGCCACGGGTTGGTGGTCGCAGTGCTTGATCTGTTTCTTGAATGGGCGCGTCCGGATCAGACACGCATGCGTCACCTGCTCGGCGAATGCTCACTCGACAGGTTTCTCGCGGCGTTGGCCGAACGGGTGCCATTGATGCCTGCTTCGAGTCGCCGACACGATATCCGCTCGACTGCCCTGCACATCGGCGCTCATCCGCAACGCGAGGCTGAGCGTGTCTACGTTGGCGCCGTGCCGCCCTTGGGTCGCCTCGACCCTGCCATGCTCGGAAGCGCTGCACAGCTTGCCCGTGAAAGGGGGGACGGCAGCCTGCGATTTACTCCCTGGCAAAGCCTGTTGTTGCCCGGTGTCCATGCCGACGATGCTCGCGACGTTATCCAGCGTCTTGAGAGGGCGGGTTTGCGTTGTTCTGCTGATGACGCCTTGGCACACCTGATTGCCTGCACCGGTTCGACCGGATGCGGCAAAGGCCTGGCCGATACCAAGGGCGATGCCCGGCAACTGGCGGCGCTCATGCAACGCAACGGTCATGCACCGAATGTGCACTTATCGGGTTGCCCGCGTTCGTGCGCTGCCGCGCACATCGCGCCAATTACCTTGCTGGCCGTCTCAGCCGGTCACTACGATCTCTATTTTCGCGATGCAGCGCAGCCCGGTTTCGGCGCCCTGCACGCACGCAACCTTACTATTGAAGCGGTCGCGGCCTTGCTCGACGCCCGCTCACGGAGCCCCCTTGATGCTTGATTACATCCGCGACGGTCAGGAGATCTATCGCAACTCCTTCGCGATCATTCGCGCCGAGGCCAACCTCGGGCGAATCCCGGCCGATCTGGAAAAACTCGCGGTTCGGGTGATTCACGCCTGCGGCATGGTCGACGCCATCGACGGCTTGCAGTTTTCCGAAGGCGCGGGCAAGGCCGGGCGCGATGCGCTGGCGGCTGGTGCGCCGATTCTGTGTGATGCGCGAATGGTGTCCGAAGGCATCACCCGCGCACGCTTGCCGGCGAACAACCGGGTTATCTGCACCCTGCGCGATGAGAGCGTTCCTACACTTGCCCGCGAGTTGGGCAACACCCGTTCCGCCGCCGCGCTGGAACTGTGGCGTCCGCATCTGGAAGGCAGTGTGGTGGTGATCGGCAATGCACCGACGGCTCTGTTCTATTTGCTGGAAATGCTCGATGCCGGCGCACCGAAGCCAGCGCTGATTCTCGGCTTCCCGGTGGGTTTTGTCGGCGCCGCCGAATCCAAGGCGATGCTCGCGGCGGACAGCCGTGGCGTGCCTTTCGTCATCATGCAAGGTCGCCTGGGCGGAAGCGCCATGGCCGCCGCCGCCGTCAATGCCCTCGCCACGGAGATCGAATGATGCAACAACCTGGACGTTTGATCGGCCTTGGCGTCGGCCCGGGTGATCCGGAACTGATTACTGTCAAAGCCTTGCGCCTGTTGCGTGAGTCGCCAGTGGTGGCGTACTTCGTCGCCAAGGGAAAGAAGGGTAATGCTTTTGGCATCATCGAGGCGCATCTGCAGGATGCACAGACCTTGCTGCCGCTGGTTTACCCGGTCACCACCGAGGCATTGCCGGCGCCGCTGTCCTACGAGCAAGTGATCAGTGATTTCTACGATGCCGCCGGCGAACAGCTGGCCGTGCATCTGGACGCGGGTCGCGATGTCGCCGTGATCTGTGAAGGCGATCCGTTCTTCTACGGTTCCTACATGTACCTGCACGACCGGCTTGCCGAGCGTTATCAGGCTCAAGTGGTGCCGGGTGTCTGCTCGATGCTCGGTGGTGCTTCGGTACTCGGTGCGCCGCTGGTGTATCGCAATCAGAGCCTGTCGGTGTTGTCCGGCGTACTGCCCCATGACGAACTCAAGCGCCGCTTGGCCGATGCCGATGCCGCCGTGATCATGAAACTGGGACGCAACTTTCCCAAGGTTCGCCAGGTACTGGAAGAACTCGGGTTGGCCGAGCGGGCGCTTTACGTCGAGCGCGCGACCATGGCCAACCAGAAAATCGTGCCGCTGGATCAGGTCGAGCCGATGTCCTCGCCGTATTTTTCGCTGATCATCGTTCCCGGCGAAAGGTGGCAAGGCTGATGACTCGTCCAGTTCCGGCGATTGTCATTCTCGGCAATGGCAGCCTCGCCACCGCACGCAATATTCAAAAGCGCTATCCCGGTGCACTGATCCATGGCCTGGTCGAGCGCGTTGATGGCGCGGACCGTGACTACCACGAGTTCGGCGCGACTCTGCGCGAGCTTTATCAACGGGATACGCCGATCATCGCCCTGTGCGCTGCCGGTATCGTGATCCGCACACTGGCGCCTCTGCTGCTGGAAAAAGGCGTTGAGCCTCCAGTGCTGGCCGTGGCTGAAGACGGCAGCGCGGTGGTGCCGTTGCTCGGCGGGCTTGGCGGCGTGAATGTGATGGCGCGGGAGATCGCCGCACATCTCGATGTTGCGCCGGCCATTACCACCAGCGGTGAATTGCGTTTTGGCACTTGCCTGCTCAACCCGCCAAGCGGCTATGCGTTGGCTGATCTGGAGCTGGGCAAGCGTTTTGTTTCCGATTTGCTGGCCGGTGAAACGGTACGCATCGAAGGCTCGGCACCGTGGCTGGCGCAAGCGCAATTACCTGAAGATGCCCAGGCGCGGCTGGCGGTGCATGTCAGTCCTGCCGAACGTACGCCGGCGGCCAACGAATTGTTGATCTATCCACGCAGTGTGTTGGTGGCGGTCAGTGCTGGCATTGCAGATTTGCCGAGCGTGGTTCGTGTGGCGTTGCATCAGGCCGGTGTCGCTGTGCAATCGCTGGCTTGCCTGTTGGCGGTCGATACCGAAATGGCCAACCCGGCGCTGCGTGAAGCCGCGCTAGAGTTGGGTGTGCCATTGCGATTTGCCAATGCTGAAATGGATATTGTTGAGCTGGCCCGCAATGCTGTAGGGCAACCTGTATCCATACGGGGTGACGGCACCGTTGCCATTGCGGTCGCCGAACAGCCGCTGGACCCGTTGCAGATCGGCCGTGCGCGGGGACGTCTGGCTGTGATCGGTCTGGGGCCGGGCGCTGCCGAGCTGATGGTCCCGGCGGTGAAGGCTGAACTGGCTCGCGCCCATGATGTGCTGGGGTATGAAACTTACGTGCGCATGGCCGGACCCTTCCGCGACGATCAGGTGCTGCATTGCACCGATAACCGCGAAGAGATGCAGCGTGCACGCCATGCCTTCGAACTGGCGGCGCAAGGGCGGTCGGTGGTGGTGGTGTCCTCTGGTGATCCGGGGGTTTTTGCCATGGCCGCTGCCGTGCTCGAAGCGTTGCATGAGTCCACCGATGCGGCGTGGCACAACGTTGATCTGGAAATCCTCCCAGGGGTCTCCGCTTCACTGGCGACGGCTGCCCAGGCCGGTGCGCCGTTGGGGCATGACTTCTGTGTGCTGTCGCTGTCGGACAACCTCAAGCCCTGGTCGATCATCGAGCAGCGACTGGATCTGGCGGCTCAAGCCGACCTGGCCCTGGCGTTCTACAATCCGATTTCGCGTTCACGTCCATGGCAACTTGGGCAGGCGCTTGAAATCGTTGCCCGTCACCGCGAGCCTCAGACACCGGTCGTGTTGGGGCGGGACATTGGTCGTCCGGGCCAGACCTTGCGCGTTACCACGCTCGGGCAGTTGACTCCCGATCAAGTCGATATGCGCACCATGGTGCTGATCGGCTCCTCCACGACCTGTGTGTTTCCTCGTGTCGAGGGCGGAGAATGGGTATATACCCCGCGCTGGTACGGCAACAAGCCGGGTAGTTGAGTCATGGCGGCCTCACTCCGGGGCCGCGCTTATCTATAAAAAATGATCATCTCTAATTTTTTGAGAGTTTTTTGGTTGTGTCTGGTTTTTGGTAATTAATAGTATAGGTTGCTGTTGAATGTTCAATTGAAAGTTGGGTTTGCATGTTTTAGTTTGGTTTACCGCATGGAGCGGTGAACTATTAACTAAGGAGCTTTGCTATGTATTACCCAGTTGCCAATGGTCCGGCGGACTTGCCCTTTAATTCATTAATACAGGACACCTATTTTGAACGGATTGAGGCCCAGTTGGCTGAAACTCCGTCTCGTCCGCGTGCCAGAAGTTTCAGTGCAGCACTTGATGTTGCTCTTCCTCACCCGACGCAAGAGCACAGTGCCTCCGTTGTCGGTCCATCCCTTGTAGTGTTCGACGAGCGTCTTTCCGGGGATGACAAGCAAGATGCACTCGATAGCCAGGCCTTTGCTGAAGCCGTCGTGCGCAAACTGCCCGCCGGCAGCTCCCAGGAACAGCGTTACAACGCCTATAACGAAGCGTTGACCGCGATTGGCTGGGTGACCGAAAGCTACACTCGCAAAAAATACGATTCAAAAACGCTGACGCTGACCATGAATGAAGCGCTGCTTCAGGTCCTGCAGACGGTCATCAGTGCCGGGTCCGGTAATGTGTTGAGTTTGGTGACCAGTGGTTTCGAAAAGCTCAAAGGCGACAAGGCAGCCCTCAAAATTGTCGACTCGGGAAGCAAGAACAGCCAGGTCGTCAGCTTTAAAGCGGTTCCCTGCATCGTTACTCCAGATGGCGGTATGGCGATGGT
Source organism: Pseudomonas sp. SDO5532_S415 (assembly GCF_054071155.1). Classification (NCBI taxonomy): domain Bacteria; kingdom Pseudomonadati; phylum Pseudomonadota; class Gammaproteobacteria; order Pseudomonadales; family Pseudomonadaceae; genus Pseudomonas; species Pseudomonas sp. SDO5532_S415. Next base: position 12,105 of record NZ_JBSVWS010000064.1, read on the forward strand.
CATGGGCGGGTTGGACGTCTACAGTACGCACTACGACGGTGATTTTTTGTTCTTTACTTTCAATACTCGCGGTGTGCATCTTTTTCAAGCGGCCGGTATTCGAAAGTTTAACAGGCGTGCTTTTAATCGTAAGCGCCAACAGGTTTACGATTATATTGATCAGTTTGGTGATGAGTTATTCAAAAACTTAGTCGGCTGATCGCACGGCAAGGACTTTAGATGTTGTCTGTCAATTGTTGGAGTTTGTGGCGTGAGGTGTATAAATGCCGGCTTTTTCAAATGCTGTTGTCGTGGGGGGGTGCCTGTTATCTTTCGATTCAGCTGTAAACGTGCGGGACCAACAGGATATACAGGATTGTCTGTTATATGCCGAACTGGCGGCAAACGATAAGTACCCAGGGCAAGTGTCGAAGAAAGTCTGGTTCGATTACTATCAGGGGCGATTGTTGAAGGCCGGTTTCACTCTGAAAACCATTGTTCCCTCCGAACCGTTCCGGGTGTCGGATGTTCGCCAATTGCTGAGCGTCGGCCTTACCATGATTGGTCGTCTGGGCTCTGAACGACTGAGGCAGATTGTTGTAGATACCTACAGAGCCTTGAAGCTGGACGAATTCGCATGGGAGTTTTTCCGCGGTAACGTAGCGCGAGGCGGTATGGGGATTCTCAAATGTGCGCCTTGCGAGCGCCTCGAATCGGGTGAAACGATCATCTGCCTTTTTGGCATGCGCTACAGCACCACGGTGACTGAGCAGGACTTCTTTTTCTGGAGTGAGTATGACAAAGAGGTGCTGATTATTCCGGATGGTGGCGTCTATGCCTTCAATCGCGAGGTCTTTGATAATTACCGTGCGCGGGTGCACGAGAAAATCGAGACTTACTCCGACAGGCTCCTCGTGCGCAAGCTCAAGCGCTGATCATTTGCCGGGCAACAAAAAAAGGCCTTGTCTCAACCGACAAGGCCTTTTTTGTTGCAGTTGCGTTCCGGTCCGTCAAGACACCAGATAACCCCGGACGCCGGTAAAGATGATCTGCGCCGCCAACGCGCACACGAACAACCCCATCAACCGGCTGACGATCTGCAGCCCTTGATCGCCGAGAATGCGTTCGATGCGGTTGGACAGGTACAGCACAACGCCGACAGTAAAGCTGGCCAGGGCAATACTGATAATGGCCATGAGCTTGTCGTCCCAATGCGGCTGGCTCACGCCCATCACTAACAAGGCACCGATGGTGCCGGGGCCGACCGTCAGCGGGATGGTCAGCGGAACGATGGTCACGTCCTGCTGCACGTTGTCGGTTTGCACCGCCGACTTGCCCTGAGCCATGCCCAGCGCCGAGATGAACAGCACGCTACCGGCACCAATTCGGAACGCGTCAACGGTGATGCCGAAGACGCTGAAAATCACCCGGCCGAACAGGTATAACAAGACGCTGGAAACTAATGTGGCGATCGCCACTTTCCAGGCCAGTCGACGTTGTTCCTTGCGCGAGTAACCGCGGGTCAGGCTGATGAAGCAGGACAACACGAAGAATGGGCTGTAGAGCACCAGCATCTTCAGGTAAACACTGAACAACACATGGAGCATGGTGCAGGCTCACTGGCGAAGGAAGTCGAGGGGAGTCTATCAGGCGTTGCGGGGTCTGTCGGCTCAGGACGTAGGTGTTGCCGTGCGGGTCTGCAGGTCACGTTGGGCAACCCAATGTTCGATCAGTTCACGCAACTGCGAGAGTTCGACCGGCTTGGCCATGTGCCCGTCCATGCCGGCCTGGCGCGCGCGCTCCTTATGCTCGGCGAGGATATGAGCGGTCAACGCCACCACCGGCGTACGGATCCGCTGGTTGCCCACTTCCCATGCGCGCAATTGCTGGGTGGCCGAGAAACCGTCGAGGATCGGCATCTCGCAATCCATCAGTACCAGGTCATAACGCTGGGCCTTCATTGCCTGCAGGGCCTCTTCACCATTGCTGGCGGTATCCGGTTGCAGGTTGAGTTTGCCCAGCATGCCGCGGATAACTTTGGTCGAGATGCTGTTGTCTTCGGCCACAAGAATGCGGAAATCGCTGGGCACCTTGATCGGCATGGGCGTGCCGGATGGCAATTGCTGCATGACCGCGAGCCCCTTGTTGCGTTGGGTCAGCTCGTCGGCCAGGGTCGTCTTGAGGGTGTAGCCGGCCACCGGTTTGGCGAGGATGCGTTTGATCCCCGAGTTGCGTGCGATGATTTTGCTCGGTGCATTGCTGATGCCGGTGAGCATGATCAGCAGGATGTCGTGGTTCAGGCTCGGGTCTTCCTTGATCTTGGCGGCCAGCTGCATGCCGGTCATGCCGGGCATGTTCTGGTCCAGCAGGACCACGTCGAAATAGTCGCGCAAATGCGCTTTGGTGCGCAGCAGTGCCAACGCTTCCTTGCCGGACGGAACGGCGCTGACGTTCAGGCCCCAGGCGCTGCACTGCTGCACCAAAACCTTGCGACAGGTGTCATTGTCATCCACCACCAATACCCGTGCGCCTTGCAGCGGGCCGTCAAGGTCGGAGGTCGGGTGTTCGAGGCGATCAGGATCAAGCGGCAAGGTCAGCCACAGGGTGCTGCCCTGGTTGCTGCCACTCTTGATGCCGAACTCGCCCTGCATCAAGCGAATCAGCTGGCGGGCAATCACCAGCCCCAGATTGCCGCCCAGCCGGTTGGTCGAAAGGAAGTTTTTGCTGTGCAGTTCTGCATGCATCAGCGCATCGCGCTCTTCTGCGTCCATGGGTTCGCCACTGTCCTGCACGGCGATTCGCAGACGCGGTTTGGCACTGCGCTCGTCGAGCGCGACGACGATCAGGACTTCGCCTTCATCGGTTTTCTTCAGGGCGTTTTCAAGAAGGCTCAACAGGGTCTGGCGCAGCCGCGTCGGGTCACCGCTAATGACCCGCGGTACTTGTGGCTGGATGAAGCTGATCAGTTCGACGTTCTGTTGTTCGGCCTTGGCGCGGAAGATACTCAGGCAGTCTTCGATCAGCGCGTTGAGGTCGAACTGCACATCGTCGAGTTCGATTTGCCCGGATTCGAGTTTGGATATGTCGAGGATTTCGTTGATCAACGTGAGCAGTTCGTTGCCGGCGCTGTGGATGGTCTGTACATAGTCACGTTGCTTGACCGAGAGTGGCGTACCCAGCAACAACTCGGTCATGCCCAGCACGCCATTCATCGGGGTACGTATCTCGTGGCTGATCTTTGCCAGGAATTCGGCCTTGGCGTTGATCTCGGCGTTGCTGGCCGCCAGATCGCGGCTGATGCTGAAGCGGTCTTCAGTGATCCGACGCTGGCGCTCGCTCAAGGCAATGCTCATCAGCAGGCCACTGATGCAGATGAACGCCAGAAGCGTGGTGATCAGGCCATGGGGTTCGATCAGGGTCAGCCCCAGCAGGGCGGGGAGAATGATCAGCGTACCGAGGTTGAACACCACCATGGCTGCCACGAACAACCGCGCCGGGCGATAACCTTTCTGCCAGTGAAACGCGCTGACGAACAGCATGCTCAGGCCTGCCAGCGCGACCAGACCGTAGGTAATGATATTCAACGGCAGCGTGTTGACGAACAGCAGCAACAGACCGCCGATCGTGATGAGCAGGATGTCACCCAGTAACAGCTTGTTCAGCGGGTGTGAGCCAAGGGGAGCGAAGAAACGATACGCGAACATCAGGCCGCAGGGGGCTGTCAGTAACAAGGCGAGGTAAGCACCGGGCGTCTGCACGGCTTGCCAGTTTGGCAGCCAGGTGCCCGCCAGATTCAACAACAGCACCAGGCTGAGCATCAACAAAGCTTCGCATGCCGCCAGCCAGAGGCTGCTGCGCGAGCGGGTGTAGGCGTAACGGATGAGGTTGTGCAGGATCAGCATGCCGATGCAGCCCAACAGCAAACCATAGACCAGCGTCTGGTTTTGACTGGCTGCGGTAATGATCGCCGCTTGCAGGGTTACATAGGGTCGCAACTGGTGTTCGGAAACCAGTCGCAGGTAAACGTCCAGGGGTTTTTCGCTTTGCGGCAACGGCAGCATGAAGTCGCTGCTGGGCAGTGGCCGGTCAGCCTGTGGCTGCTTGTTGCCCGTGTTCGATTGCTCGATCAGCTTGTCGCCGTCCAGCACATACATATTGAGTTGCTGCAGGTCGGGCGCGAACACTCGCAGCAATTGTTCATGGTTGCCGGGTGCAAGGCGAAAACGTAGCCAGAGCGCGCCGTCGGGTTCGGCTGCGGTGAGGCGGTCGAGTTCGATAGGGCTGAATTGATTGGTGTAGCGGGGGGAGCGGATGTCGCTCAGTTGCAGATCGCCCTGTTCGTCGAGCAATACCGCCCAGCCACTGCCTTGCGCGGCCTGAGCCGGGAGCATGCAGAGCAAAGTCAGCAGAGTGACAGTGAAACCTATGGCAATCCTGAGCCAGCGCACGGCGAAATCCCTTCGTAGGTTGATGCCAGAGTATAACTATGCGCGGCGTCGGAATAGTCAGGCAAGAGCCTAAAGCCCTTGCCTGGCTGAAAGGGTAGCTTATTCCTGATTTTCGCCACGTTCGCGGGCAATGGCACGGTAGCCAATGTCCTTGCGATAGAAACAGCCTTCCCAATCAATACTGGCTGCCAGCTTGTATGCCTGCTGTTGAGCAGCATCGACGCTGGCGCCCATGGCAGTGGCGCAAAGCACCCGACCACCGGCCGTCACCACTTGCCCGTCTTTCAATGCAGTACCGGCGTGGAAGACTTTGCCTTCCTGTGCCGCTGCCGCATCCAGGCCCTTGATGGCCGCGCCCTTGGCGTAGTCACCAGGATAGCCGCCCGCGGCCAGTACGATGCCGACGCTCGGACGTGGATCCCATTGCGCCTCGACCTTGTCCAGCGCCTGTGCCAGGGCTGCTTCGACCAGCAGCACCAGGCTCGACTGCAAGCGCAGCATGACCGGTTGGGTTTCAGGGTCGCCGAAACGGCAGTTGAATTCGATAACTTTTGGGTTACCAGCCTTGTCAATCATCAAGCCTGCATACAGGAAACCAGTGTAGACGTTTCCTTCCTCGGCCATGCCGCGAACCGTCGGCCAGATCACCAGGTCCATGACACGCTTGTGCACGTCACTGGTCACTACCGGAGCAGGAGAGTAGGCCCCCATGCCACCCGTGTTCGGGCCGGTATCGCCGTCGCCGACACGTTTGTGGTCCTGGCTGGTGGCCATCGGCAGAACGTTCTTGCCATCGACCATGACGATGAAGCTGGCTTCTTCGCCGTCCAGGAACTCTTCGATCACCACACGCGAACCGGCGTCACCGAAGGCATTGCCCGCCAGCATGTCACGCACCGCGTCTTCGGCTTCGGCCAGGGTCATGGCGACGATCACGCCTTTGCCGGCGGCCAGGCCATCGGCCTTGATCACGATCGGCGCACCTTTTTCACGCAGGTAAGCCAGGGCTGGCTCGATCTCGGTGAAGTTCTGGTAGTCGGCGGTCGGGATCTTGTGGCGAGCCAGGAAATCCTTGGTGAACGCTTTCGAGCCTTCCAGTTGAGCAGCGCCAGCAGTCGGGCCGAAGCAATCCAGACCCCGGGAGCGGAACAGGTCAACGACGCCAGCGACCAGCGGTACTTCCGGGCCGACGATGGTCAGGGAAACGTTTTTCTCGGCGAAGTCCGCCAACTGCTCGAGGGCCAGCACGTCGATGGCGACGTTCTCGCACTTGGCTTCAATGGCAGTGCCGGCATTGCCGGGCGCCACGAACACCTTCTGCACGCGCGGATCCTGAGCCACTTTCCAGGCCAGGGCGTGTTCACGGCCACCGCTGCCAATGATCAAAACATTCATTTCAAAAACCTCGGATGACGCTAATTCTTGATAGCACCGCTGGGGTGCTCTTATGTGGGAGCGAGCCTGCTCGCGAAAGCGGTATATCAGTCACATCAATATTAAATGTGCCGCCGTCTTCGCGAGCAGGCTCGCTCCCACAGATGATCGGTGTATCAGTGACGGAAGTGGCGCATGCCGGTGAACACCATCGCGATGCCGGCTTCGTCTGCGGCTGCAATCACTTCATTGTCACGCATCGAGCCGCCTGGCTGGATCACCGCGGTGATGCCGGCCTTGGCTGCGTTGTCGATGCCGTCACGGAACGGGAAGAACGCGTCGGAAGCCATGACCGCACCCTGTACTTGCAAACCGGCGTGCTCAGCCTTGATCGCGGCAATGCGTGCGGAGTTCACGCGGCTCATCTGGCCCGCACCGACACCGATGGTCTGGCGGTTCTTGGCGTAGACGATGGCGTTGGATTTCACGTACTTGGCGACTTTCCAGGCGAAGATCAGGTCGTGGATTTCCTGTTCGGTCGGTGCGCGCTTGGTCACGACTTTCAGGTCATCGGCGCCGATCATGCCGATATCGCGGCTCTGTACCAGCAGGCCACCGTTGACGCGTTTGTAGTCCCAGGCGGCGGCGCGATCCGCCGACCACTCACCGCAGGCCAGCAGGCGAACGTTGGCCTTGGCCGCCACGATGGCGCGGGCTTCTTCGCTGACGCTTGGGGCGATGATCACTTCGACAAACTGACGCTCGACGATCGCCTTGGCGGTTTCAGCGTCCAGTTCGCGGTTGAAGGCAATGATGCCGCCGAATGCGGATTCGGTATCGGTGGCGTAGGCCAGGTCGTAGGCCTTGCGGATACCGCCCTCGGCATCCGGGCTCACGGCCACGCCGCACGGGTTGGCGTGCTTGACGATCACGCAGGCCGGCTTGACGAAGCTCTTCACGCATTCCAGCGCGGCGTCGGTGTCGGCCACGTTGTTGTACGACAGCTCCTTGCCTTGCAGTTGGGTCGCGGTGGCGATGCCGACTTCGGCAGGCTTGGCTTCCACGTAGAACGCCGCGCTCTGGTGCGGGTTCTCGCCGTAGCGCATTTCCTGAGCCTTGATGAACTGGCTGTTGAAGGTGCGCGGGAATTCGCTGCGGCCTTCGGTGCTGAGCGTGTCAGCGGCCTGGTTCACGGTGCCCATGTAGTTGGCGATCATGCCGTCGTAGGCAGCGGTGTGTTCGAACGCCTTGAGCATCAGGTCGAAACGCTGAGCGTAGGTCAGGCCGCCGGCCTTGAGGTTTTCCAGAACGTTGGCGTAATCACCGGCATTGACCACGATGGCCACGTCTTTGTGGTTCTTGGCTGCCGAACGGACCATGGTCGGGCCGCCGATGTCGATGTTCTCGATCGCGGTCGGCAGGTCGCAGCCTGGCTTGTTGATGGTGGCTTCGAACGGGTAGAGGTTGACCGCTACCAGGTCGATCGGCTTGATGCCGTGCTCGTTCATGATGGCGTCGTCGATACCGCGACGACCGAGGATTCCGCCGTGGATTTTCGGGTGCAGGGTTTTCACCCGGCCATCCATCATTTCTGCGAAACCGGTGTAATCAGCGACTTCCACTGCGGCAACACCGTTGTCCTGCAGCAGCTTGAACGTTCCGCCGGTGGAGAGGATCTCGACGCCCAGGGCTTCGAGCTCTTTGGCGAATTCGAGGATCCCGGTCTTGTCGGAAACGCTGATCAAGGCGCGGCGGATCGGCAGGCGGGTAGTCTGGTCGGTCATCTCAATTTCCATCAAAAGCAAAGGAGTCAGCAAAAAAGGCGACCGTTTTTACGCGGGCGCCTTTCTGGTTTGATTGAATGCTTACAGCAAATCGTACTGCTTGAGTTTCTTGCGCAGCGTGCCCCGGTTCAGTCCGAGCATCTCGCTGGCCTTGGTCTGGTTGCCCTTGACGTAGTTCATTACGCACTCGAGCAGGGGGGCCTCGACTTCGGAGAGCACCAGGTTGTACACATCCGTGACGGCAGCGCCTTCAAGGTGGGCGAAATAATTGTGCAGCGCTTTCTCGACACTCCCGCGAAGGGTCTGGCCTTCTTCGCTTGGGGTATTGAGGTGCTGTTTCAAATTCACGTTGTCGCTCACGGGTGTAGTTCCACTCACTAAAGTCTCGGTCATCATCGTCATGCGGCCACCCACTCTCCGTCCCCTGTCAGGCTCTCGTAACGTTCGGCGAAGAAGCCCTGAACGTTGGCGCATTGTGCTTCCGTATCTTCCAAACGATTGAAGTGGGCGCGAAACTCCCTGGCGCCCGGCAAGGTTGCGAGATACCAGCCCACATGCTTTCGAGCAATGCGTACGCCCATCACGTCCCCATAGAAGGTGTGCAGCGCAGCCAGATGCTCCAGCAGAATGCGTTCCACCTCGATCAGCTCCAGCGCCGGGAGCTTCTCGCCGGTACGCAGGAAATGGTCGATCTCGCGAAAAATCCATGGCCGCCCCTGGGCAGCCCGTCCAACCAACAGTCCATCGGCACCGGTCGCGTCGAGCACGTATCGGGCCTTCTCCGGCGAATCGATATCACCGTTGGCGAAGACCGGCATCGACACCGCCTGCTTGATCGCGGCGATGGTGTCGTACTCGGCCTCACCGGTGTACAGGTCGGCACGGGTGCGGCCATGGACCGCCAACGCCGTAATGCCAGCCTGCTCGGCGATCTTTGCCACCGTCAGTCCATTCTTGTTGTCCCGGTCCCAGCCGGTACGGATCTTCAGGGTAACCGGCACATCGACCGCAGCCACGACAGCCTGCAGGATCTCGGTTACCAGTGCTTCATCCTTCAACAGTGCGGAACCGGCTGCCTTGTTGCAGACCTTCTTCGCCGGACAGCCCATGTTGATATCGATAATCTGTGCGCCCAGTTCGACGTTGGCCCGGGCCGCGTCCGCCAGCATCTGCGCGTCGCCACCGGCGATCTGTACCGAGCGTGGCTCGGGATCGCCTTCGTGGATCATGCGCATCCGCGACTTGCGGGTGTTCCACAAACTCATGTCGCTGGTGACCATTTCCGAGACTACTAGTCCCGCGCCCAATCGTTTGCACAGCTGACGAAAGGGTTGGTCGGTGACACCCGCCATGGGGGCGAGAATCAAGCCGTTGTGTAATGTGTATGGACCGATGCGTACCGCCGACATAGGGCTTCCCTGTTGTGGGGCCGGATCATGAGAGTTCGAAAAAGGGTTGGCATGATACCCGCTCTCGATGACTGGATAAAGGCTGAATTGAACAAAATCTGAACAGTTATTCTGTTATCGCCAGCGGTTTGGTCCGGGCGGCCAAAGTCAGAAAGCCGTCGTCAATTGCGGATCAGTGAATCGTTTCACTCGGGCGAGTGGAAGCTCAGGCTGTAATTCACCGCCTTGGCGCCTGGATCGAGAATGTCCAGGGCGATATGGATCGGCGTTTGCGGAGGCATTTCCACCATGCCTTCGAGGTCGCCGTTGAGGTACTCGCCAGGTTTGAAGCGACGACTGGCGATCAGATGGCCGTTGAGATCGGCAAAGCGCAATTCCAGCAACGGGAACGGCTGGGAGAAGGGCGCGCGGTTGTAGATGATCGCATCGACTACCAGGGCGCCGGCGAATTCCGGATGGCTGCGCACCACCAGGTTGCTGCTTTTGATTTTCGCGATGTCGACCTTGGATGGCACGGTACAACCGATTTGCGGGCACAGTTGCTGGAACCACGGGCGGTACTGGTCCTGGCGGGCCAGTTCGTCGAAGTGATACGCAACGTACTGGCCGACCAGCCCGCCGGCGCCGAGCAGGATCAACAGCAGCCAGAAGAACCGACGACCCCATGGTGAGCGACGCTTTTGCCAGTCCAGCTGCAGCGGATCATCGGTCAGGTCCTGCAATACATCGGCGCGAACGCCCGGTTCGTTGCGTTCGCGGCGTTTGCGCGGCGGCTCGATCGAGGGCAGGTCGTCGTCAATTTCAGCGGTTGCCGTCGCCGACAGGCGTTCGTGATGAAGAGGCGCGTCCAGCGGGTCATGCAGGCGCAGCTGTGGCGGCTGCGTTTCGTCGTCCAGGTCCACCGGTTCCAGCGAGAGCGATGGTTCGGTGCGCGCGAGTATGCCTGTTTCTTTCAGTGGTTGTGCTATGTCTGGAGCTTCGAGATCGTCGAGCGAATCGAGTTCATCAAGCTCGTTGACCGCTTGCACGCGGTCGGCGGCCGGCTCGCTGAACAGGCTGTCGGGCGTCCAGGGTTCTTCGTCGTTTTCGGCGCTGTCGCGGCGCGCACTGAGCGTGTCTTCGCGATGTCGGCCGAACTCGGTGGTCGGCTGGATTTCTCGCTGTTCGAGTCGGGCGAGTTCTTCGTCAAGATCGAGGCTGTCCAGGTCCAGCTCGGCGGCGGTCCATTGCTTTTGGCTGATGGCTCGAGGCGCAGCGGGTACCGGCGTTTCGGCGATGGTTGGCGCGACCGGAGCGACAGGCTCCTTGCCAGCTTGCTCAAGCAATTGCTTGGCAGCGTTGAACACCTGCAAACACGAGCCACAGCGAACGACGCCACGTGCCACGCTCAACTGGGCATGGCTGACGCGGAAGCTGGTTTGACAATGCGGGCACTGGGTGACGAAGCTGTCGGTCATGCGGCGATCCGGTGTATGCAGGCGTTCATTCTAGCGCCGACGGCCTGTAATGCGCACCCAGCCATCGCGATTGGCGATCGGGTCCAGATCGAAGTCCTTGGCATAGGCAGCGGCGACCTCTTCTCCTTGCTCGGCGAGGATGCCCGACAGCGCCAGACGACCGCCGGACTTGACCAGGCCGGACAGTTGCGGCGCCAGGGATACCAGCGGGCCAGCGAGAATGTTGGCCACCAGCACGTCAGCCTGAACCTGAGGCAGATCTTGCGGCAGATACAGCGGGAAGCGTTCTTCGGCAACATTGTTGCGCCCGGCGTTGTCGCGAGAGGCTTCCAGCGCCTGCACATCGATGTCGGTGCCCACGGCTTCCTTGGCGCCCAGCAGCAGGGCCGCAATTGCCAGGATCCCTGAGCCGCAGCCGAAGTCCAGTACGTTGCAGTCTTTCAGGTCCTGACCGTCGAGCCATTCCAGGCACAATGCGGTGGTCGGGTGAGTGCCGGTGCCGAACGCCAGGCCCGGATCGAGCAGCAGGTTCACGGCGTCAGGCTCGGGGGCGGCGTGCCAGCTTGGGACGATCCACAGGCGCTGACCGAAACGCATCGGCTGGAAATTGTCCATCCAGCTGCGTTCCCAGTCCTGGTCTTCGATCACTTCGCTGTGATGTTCGGGCAGCGGGCTGCCGGTCAGCAGCTCAAGGTGGGCCAGTACCGGGCCTGGCTCGGTGCCGCCTTCGAACAGGGCCAGCAGGTGCGTGTGCGACCACAGCGGCGTGGTGTTGAGCTCCGGCTCGAAGATTGGCTGATCTTCGGCGTCCATGAAGGTCACCGACACGGCGCCCACTTCAAGGAAAGCGTCTTCGTAGGTTTCGGCTTGTTCTGGGCTGATGGCGAGACGGACTTGCAGCCAAGGCATGGCGGGCACCTTTGAAAAATATTGATTGCAGCCTAGCGGGCTGCGAGAAGCGCGCAAGTTTACGCGAGCGCGGAGGTTTTGTGGGAGTGGCTTGACCTGCCTGTACCCTGTGGGAGCGAGCCGGCTCGCGAAAACTTTGGCATATCTGGCATTGATGTGACTGACACACCGTCTTCGCGAGCAGGCTCGCTCCCACAGGAGGGGGCGTGTGAAATGTCCAGATACAACAAAGCCGCCCGAAGGCGGCTTTGTCGTGTGCCGGTTGAAGCTTAGTGCTTCTCGCCAGCCAGCTTGTGCTCGAGGTAGTGAATGTTCACGCCCCCTTTGCAGAAGCCTTCGTCGCGGGTCAGGTCGCGGTGCAGCGGGATGTTGGTCTTGATCCCGTCGACCACGATTTCGTCCAGCGCATTGCGCATGCGCGCCATGGCTTCGTCACGGGTTGCGCCGTAGGTGATCAGCTTGCCGATCAACGAATCGTAGTTCGGCGGAACGGCATAGCCACTGTACAGGTGCGAGTCGACGCGAACGCCGTTGCCGCCTGGAGCGTGGAAATGCTTGACCGTGCCCGGGCTCGGCATGAAGGTTTTCGGGTCTTCGGCGTTGATCCGGCATTCCAGCGCGTGACCGCGGATGACCACGTCATCCTGGGTGAACGACAGCTTGTTGCCGGCGGCGATGCTGAGCATCTCCTTGACGATGTCGATGCCGGTGACCATTTCCGATACCGGGTGCTCTACCTGGACACGAGTGTTCATCTCGATGAAGTAGAAGCGGCCGTTCTCGTACAGGAACTCGAAAGTGCCTGCACCACGGTAACCGATGTCGATGCACGCCTTGACGCAGCGGGCGAGGACTTCCTCACGCGCGTTCTCATCGATGCCCGGTGCCGGCGCTTCTTCGAGAACTTTCTGGTGACGACGCTGCAGCGAGCAGTCGCGGTCGCCCAGATGCACGGCGTTACCCTGGCCGTCGGAAAGTACCTGGACTTCCACGTGACGCGGGTTGGTCAGGAATTTTTCCAGATAGACCATCGGGTTGCCGAACGCTGCGCCCGCTTCGGAGCGGGTCAGTTTCGCCGAGGAAATCAGGTCTTCTTCCTTGAGCACGACGCGCATGCCGCGACCACCGCCGCCGCCAGCGGCCTTGATGATCACCGGGTAACCGACTTCACGACCAATGCGCAGAGCGGTTTCTTCGTCTTCCGGCAGCGGGCCGTCGGAACCTGGAACGGTCGGTACGCCAGCGGCGATCATGGCGTGCTTGGCCGAAACCTTGTCGCCCATCAGGCGGATGGTTTCAGCTTTCGGGCCGATGAAGGCGAAGCCGGAGTTCTCGACCTGTTCGGCGAAGTCGGCGTTTTCCGCGAGGAAGCCGTAGCCTGGGTGAATGGCGGTGGCGCCGGTCACTTCGGCCGCGGCGATGATTGCCGGGATGTGCAGGTAGGAGTGGGCGGCCGATGCCGGACCGATGCAGACGGATTCGTCTGCCAGGCCCAGGTGCATCAGTTCCTTGTCAGCCTTGGAATAAACGGCGACGGTCTTGATGCCCATCTCTTTGCAGGCGCGCAGAATCCGCAGTGCGATCTCACCGCGGTTGGCGATCAGAACTTTTTCCAACTTCGCAGTCATCAAAGGCTCTCCGCGGTTCAAACGATGGTGAACAGCGGTTGGTCGTACTCAACCGGCTGGCCGTCTTCGACGAGGATGGATTCGATCACACCGCTGGATTCAGCTTCGATGTGGTTCATCATCTTCATGGCTTCAACGATGCACAGGGTGTCGCCTTTCTTCACGGTCTGGCCGACTTCAACGAAGGACGGCGAGGTTGGCGAAGACTTGCGATAGAACGTACCGACCATCGGCGAACGGGCAACGGCGCCGTTCAGTGCGGGTGCGGCCGGAGCAGCGGGGGCTGCAGCGGCAGCCGGAGCGGCGGCAGCGACAGGCGCGGCAGCCGGAGCAGGCATTGGAGCCGGTGCGTAGTACTGCTGAGCCGGTGTCTTGCTATGACGGCTGATGCGTACAGACTCTTCGCCTTCCTTGATCTCGAGCTCGTCGATGCCGGACTCTTCCAGCAATTCGATCAGTTTCTTAACTTTACGGATATCCATGAATCATCAACTCCCAAGGGTCGGTCAGGGGCGTTTAACGCTTGTTGTTCAAGCTGTTGCCGGTCTTTCAAGCTGCTCTAGGGCGGCCTCCAGGGCCAGTCGATAACCGCTGGCGCCAAGGCCGCAGATCACTCCCACCGCTACGTCGGAGAAGTAAGAGTGATGGCGGAAAGGTTCGCGTTTGTGCACGTTAGACAAATGCACTTCGATGAATGGGATGCTCACCGCCAGCAGCGCGTCACGTAATGCGACACTTGTATGTGTAAAAGCTGCTGGGTTGATCAGAATGAAGTCCACACCTTCGCTGCGGGCGGCGTGGATGCGGTCGATCAATTCGTACTCGGCGTTGCTTTGCAGGTGCAGCAAATGGTGGCCGGCTTCACGGGCGCGGCGTTCCAGGTCCTGGTTGATCTGCGCCAGTGTCGTGGCGCCGTAGGTGCCCGGCTCACGGGTGCCAAGCATGTTCAGGTTGGGTCCATGCAGAACCAGTAGCGTCGCCATCGGCTGTTCCTTTGTTATCCAAGTGCAAATGTCAGAACCCGGCGACTATGCCGCAAAGCCTTTGTGACTGTCCAGTTCTCTGCAAAAGCCAGCACGATGTCCGATGTTTGCGCGAAATATATGACTGCTTGATTAAATCCGGTCATTCGCCCTGGCGACACGTTCGGCGAAGTCCGCAGCACTGATCTCGCCGATCACCCGCACGTCGGCGCGTTCGGCCCCGTCTCTGCCGAAAAACATCAGTGCCGGGGGGCCGAAGAGCTTGTAGCGGTCGAGCAGCGCCCGTTGTTCGGCGTTGCTCGCGGTGATATCGAAGCGAATCAGTCGATAGCCCTTGAGACGTTCGACGACGGTGGCGTCGTTGAGTACTTCGTGTTCGATGACTTTGCAGCTGATGCACCAGTCCGCATACCAGTCGAGCAGCAGCGGAGTACCGGACGAACGGGCTTGGGCAAGTACGCGGTCGAGGTCCGCCGGCGTGCTGATGGTTTGCCAGGCGTTGGTGTTGGGCGCTTGCCCGGTAGCGACAACCGTGCGCGACGGGCCGATCGGGTTGAGCGGATCGCTCTGGCCGCTGAACCCGCCATACCAGCAGGCCAGTGCATAAAACAGCAGGAACATGCCGAGCAGTTGGCCCAGGCGCTTTCGCGGCGGTTTGTAGACGAATTCCAGCGCGCCCATGAACAAACCGACGCCCCCGGCGAGCAAACCGATCAGCAGCAAGGTGATTTGGCCCGGTAAAACCCGACTGAGCAAGCCGATCGCCAATCCCAGCAACAACACCCCAATGGCGTTTTTCACGTAGATCAGCCAGGGTCCGCTTTTCGGCAGCCAGGCGGCCCCACCCGTGGCCACCAGCAGCAGCGGGGCGCCCATGCCGAGGCCGAGCATGAACAGTTTCAGGCCGCCGCCCAAGGCATCGCCGCTGGCGCTGATATACAGCAGTGCTCCGGCCAGAGGTGCCGAAACGCAGGGCGAAACCAGCAGGCTGGACACCACGCCCAACACGGCTGCACCCCACAGCGAACCGCCTTCTGTACGCCCGGCAATGCGGTCCAGTCGACTGCTGATCGCATGCGGCAACCTGAGTTCGAATACACCAAACATCGCCAGGGCAAACAGTGCGAAAAACATCGCAAACGGCACCAGCACCCAGGCTGATTGCAATCGCGCCTGCAGATTGAGTTGCGCGCCGAACATCCCCATGAGTGCGCCGAGCAACGCGAAACAGAGGGCCATTGGCAGTACGTAAGCCAGGGAAAGATTGAAACCGCGCCAGCCACCGACCTGACCACGCAACACCACGCCGGAAAGAATCGGCAGCATCGGCAGCACGCACGGCGTAAAGGTCAGGCCCAAGCCTGCGAGGAAGAACAGCGCCAGTTCACGCCAACTCCAATGGTGGGTAGTCGTTGTTCCGCTGCCATCGATACTCAAGCGTTCGGTTTCGGGTGGATAGCACAGGCCTTTGTCGGCGCACCCCTGATAAGTCACGGCGAGCGTGAATGCCCGCTGATCGGTGCGCGGCAGTTCGACATCGAGAATGCCGCGGTAGACCTCGACATCGCCGAAGTACTCGTCGTGTTTCTGTTCGCCCTTGGGCAATTGCGCCGGACCGAGGGACACATCGACCGGGTCGGCGCGAAACTGGAAGCGATGTCGGTAGAGGTAATAACCCTCGGTGGCGACGAAGCGCAGTTTGATCGATTGCGGGGTGCTTTCTACCAGGCTCAACTGAAAGGCTTCGCGCACCGGCAGGAAGTCGGCGCTGTTGTTGATCGAGCCCAGGGAGGAACTGGGGCGACTGTCCAACAACCCGCCGGCGGTGGCCGGCAGGGCGAGCACTAAAAGCAACAGGCAAAGCAAACGGCGCATGACGGTCTCGCGTATCGGGGTTGGGGGCATGATAGCGGACAGTAGCGCGGAGTGCAGGGTGGTGAGATTTGCGGTGATTGTTCTGACGTCATCGCGGGCAAGCCCACTCCCACAGGGACTGCGCATGGCCCTGTG
>NZ_JBSVWS010000065.1:0-27975 GCF_054071155.1 Pseudomonas sp. SDO5532_S415
ACATTTGATCTTCAGTGAACGCTGGCCTTGTGGGAGCGAGCCTGCTCGCGAAGAGGCCGGTACAGGCGCCTCAGGACTTAGCTGGATACTCCCGATGCATCTGCCCCAACAACGCATCCTTGTCCTGCCACAACTGGTTGATCCAGCCCTGGAACTGCAAGCGGTACTCACCGTCCTGGTCGTAGTTCTTGCCGATGAACTGCGGCGCAATCTTCAGTTCTTCAAAATGCACCACCACATCCTTCACGTTCCCGCACAGCAAGTCCCAGAAGCCCGGGCGACCGGCCGGGTAGTGGATGGTCACGTTGACGATCGATTCAAGCTGCTCGCCCATCGCATCCAACACAAACGCAATGCCACCGGCCTTGGGTTTGAGCAGATACTTGAACGATGACTGCTGCTGGGCATGCTTGCCTTCGGTAAAGCGCGTGCCTTCAACGAAATTGAAAATGCCGACCGGGTTATCACGGAATTTCGCGCAGGTCTTGCGAGTGGTTTCCAGGTCCTTGCCTTTCTTTTCCGGGTGCTTTTCCAGATACGCCTTGGAGTAGCGTTTCATGAACGGAAAGCCCAGCGCCCACCACGCCAGTCCAATCACCGGCACCCAGATCAGCTCTTGCTTGAGGAAGAACTTCAGCGGCTGGATACGCCGATTGAGCACGTACTGCAGCACCAGAATGTCGACCCAGCTCTGGTGGTTGCTGGTGATCAGGTAGGAGTGCTGATAGTCGAGGCCTTGCAGGCCGCTGAGGTGCCAGCGGGTGCGGCAAACCAGGTTCATCCAGCCTTTGTTGATACTGATCCAGGCTTCATGGGTATGACTCATCAGCCAGCGCGCCAAGCGCTGGGTGGGGGCAAACGGCAACACTTTGACCAGCGCCACACAAAACAGAAACGAGCAGAGCAAAATCGTGTTCAGCGCCAACAGCAGCGCGGCGATCACACCGCGCACGGGTGCAGGTAGAAAATCCAGCATTTAAACATCCATAGGTCGGTTGGCAGCCTGGATCGCGGTCAACGCGATGGTGTAGACGATGTCATCGACTTGCGCGCCGCGCGGCAAGTCGTTCACCGGTTTGCGCAAGCCTTGCAACATCGGCCCGAGGCTGACGCAATCAGCACTGCGCTGCACGGCTTTGTGGGTGGTGTTGCCGGTGTTGAGGTCCGGGAACACGAACACCGTCGCGCGACCGGCCACCTGGCTGTTCGGCGCCAATTGCCGGGCCACGGTTTCGTTGGCGGCGGCGTCATACTGCAACGGGCCGTCGATCAGCAGCGAGTGTTGCTGTTCATGGGCGAGCAATGTCGCTTCGCGGACCTTCTCGACCTCTTCGCCGCTGGCCGACTCACCGCTGGAATAGCTGATCATCGCCACCCGCGGGGTGATGCCGAATGCCGCCGCCGAGTCGGCGCTTTGCAAGGCGATTTCCGCCAGTTCAGTGGCGCTCGGGTGCGGGTTCATCACGCAGTCGCCGTAGACCAGCACTTCTTCGGGAAACAGCATGAAGAACACCGACGACACCAGGGTGCAGCCCGGCGCCGTCTTGATCAGCTGCAGGGCAGGGCGAATGGTATTGGCGGTGGAGTGAATGACGCCCGACACCAGGCCGTCGACTTCATCCAGTGCCAGCATCATGGTGCCGATCACCACGGTGTCTTCCAATTGCTGCTCGGCCATTGGCGCGTTGAGGCTTTTGCTTTTACGCAGTGCAACCATCGGCTCGACGTAGCGCTCGCGGATCAGGTCCGGATCGAGGATTTCCAGCCCCGGTGGCAGCTCGATGCCTTGGGCGCGAGCGACCGCTTCGACGTCGGCCGGCTTCGCGAGCAATACGCAGCGAGCAATGCCCCGGGCCTGGCAAATCGCCGCGGCTTGCACGGTCAACGGCTCACTGCCTTCTGGCAGGACGATGCGTTTGTTGGCGTTCTGCGCGCGCTGGATCAACTGATAGCGGAACACTGCCGGTGACAGGCGCATCTCCCGTGGCGTGCCGCAGCGCTGGTGCAGCCAGTTGGCGTCCAGATGGCTGGCGACGAAGTCGGTGATGATCTCTGCGCGCTCGCGGTCGTCGATCGGGATTTCCTTGTTCAGGCCGTTCAACTGGTTGGCGGTGTCATAAGAGCCGGTGCTCACCGACAACACTGGCAGACCGGCCTGCAAGGCGCCACGGCACAGGTCCATGATGCGCGGGTCGGGCAGGGTGTCGCTGGTCAGCAGCAGGCCGGCCAGGGGCACACCGTTCATGGCCGCGAGGCTCACAGCGAGAATGATGTCGTCGCGATCGCCGGGGGTCACCACCAGCACGCCGGGTTTGAGCAGTTCCACGGTGTTACGCATGGTGCGTGCGCAAATGATGATGTTGGTCATGCGCCGGGTCTCATAGTCGCCGGCGTTGAGCACCTGGGCGCCCATCAGATCGGCCACGTCGCGAGTGCGCGGGGCATTCAGTTCCGGCCGGAACGGAATGCAGCCCAGCAGGCGGAAATCGCCACTGCGCAACAGCGGCGAATGTTCTTTCAGGCGCGCGGCAAAGGCCTCCATGCTTTCATCTGTCTTGACCTTGTTGAGGATCACGCCGAGGACTTTCGGATCTTTCGGGCCGCCAAACAACTGCGCCTGCAATTCCACACGACCGGACAGTTCGGTCAGCACTTCGTTTTCCGGCGCCGACACCAGGATCACTTCGGCGTCGAGGCTCTTGGCCAGATGCAGATTGACCCGCGCGGCATAGCTGGCGCTTCGGGTCGGCACCATGCCCTCGACGATCAACACGTCCTTGCCGATGGCGGCCTGCTGATAAAGGGTGATGATCTCTTCGAGCAATTCGTCCAGCTGACCGTCACCGAGCATCCGTTCGACATGGGCCAGGCCCAGCGGCTGCGGCGGTTTCAGGCCGTGGGTGCGGGCCACCAGTTCGGTGGAGCGCTCGGGTCCCGTGTCACCCGGATGCGGCTGGGCAATCGGTTTGAAGAAGCCGACCTTGAGGCCGGCGCGCTCAAGGGTACGCACCAGCCCGAGGCTGATGGAGGTCAGGCCCACGCCAAAATCGGTGGGTGCGATAAAAAAAGTTTGCATGCGGATTCTCTAAGGGAACGCAATGGTGAGCGCCTATGGCTGGCGATCTACCGAAATTCAGTCGCCAAGGTTATCGCTAACCATGCCTTGTGCGCACCAACCGCAATCAAAGGGTTGGCCTATTTTTTCAAGGCGCCGTGCAGGATCCATGACCCAGGCCCGGGATTGCCAGGGCGGCTGGTGGCGCAGGTGTTGGGTATGGCCGCAGGAAAGCTCGGCCACCCAATGGCCGTCCTCGTCCTGATGGAAGCCTGTGATCGTCACGTCCCGTCTGTCCGGGTTGTGTTCGCTTTCGGGCGATTGCTTCGCTAAACTGGGTCTTTCATTATTCTTTTGCAAAAGGTCTCGCCCCATGCTGATCGCCGCCAATAAGGCTGTCTCCATCGACTATACCCTGACCAACGACGCTGGTGAGGTCATCGACAGCTCCGCCGGCGGCGCGCCGCTGGTCTACCTGCAAGGCGCAGGCAACATCATCCCGGGCCTGGAAAAGGCTCTGGAAGGCAAGGCAGTCGGCGAAGAGCTGACCGTAGCCGTTGAACCTGAAGATGCCTACGGCGAATACGCTGCCGAACTGGTCAGCACCCTGAGCCGCAGCATGTTCGAAGGCGTCGATGAGCTGGAAGTGGGCATGCAGTTCCACGCTTCCGCTCCGGACGGCCAGATGCAGATCGTGACCATCCGCGATCTGGACGGCGACGACGTCACCGTAGACGGCAACCACCCGTTGGCCGGTCAGCGCCTGAACTTCCAGGTCAAGATCGTCGCCATCCGTGATGCCAGCCAGGAAGAAATCGCCCATGGTCACGTCCATGGCGAAGGTGGCCATCATCACTGATTTTCTGCGCTAAGCTCAGATGACTGGAGAGGCGCCCCTAGGGCGCCTTTTTAGTCTGCGGCTGTCTCATGTGACACTGCCAAGTGGCTGTTTCGAGAAGAACACGGGAATCTGGAGTACGTCATGAGTGCTTTTCACGACCTTAATTTGACAGCCCTGGACGGTCAGGTGCTACCTCTGGCACCTTTCAAGGGGCACGTCGTGCTGGTGGTCAACGTTGCCTCCAAATGCGGCTTGACCCCGCAGTACGCGGCGCTGGAAAACCTCTACCAGCAATACAAGGGCAAGGGTTTCAGTGTATTGGGCCTGCCGTGCAATCAGTTTGCCGGGCAGGAACCGGGTTCCGAACAAGAGATCCAGGCATTTTGCAGCCTCAACTATGGCGTGACCTTCCCGCTGTCCAGCAAGCTGGACGTCAACGGTCACGATCGTCATCAGCTGTACAAGCTGCTGGCGGGCGAGGGTGCCGAATTCCCCGGTGACATTACCTGGAACTTCGAAAAGTTCCTGCTGGGCAAGGACGGCCGTGTGCTGGCGCGCTTCTCGCCACGTACCGCGCCGGACGATCCAAGCGTCGTTCAGGCGATTGAAAAAGCCCTGAGCTGACATCCCCCTGTGTAGGAGCGAGCTCGCTCGCGATGAACGCAAGAACGCTACGGGGCATCTGACCTCCAGCGTTATCGTTGACGACCATCGCGAGCAAGCTCGCTCCTACAGTCACCCGCCTTTTAAACCTTAATCACCCAAATCAATAGTGCTGTTCAGCGCGTGCGAACCTCCATATTATCGCCGTCATAAAGTCTATTCCCGTGGAGCGTCCCCATGCCCGTCAAAGCCCTGTTCAAACCGTTCCACCTCGGCACCCTCGAACTGCCGACCCGTGTCGTCATGGCACCGATGACCCGCTCGTTTTCGCCGGGTGGCGTACCCAATTCCAAAGTGATCGAGTACTACCGTCGTCGCGCCGCGGCCGGCGTTGGTCTGATCATCACCGAAGGCACCACCGTCGGTCACAAGGCTTCCAATGGCTACCCGAACGTTCCGCAGTTCTACGGTGACGCGGCGCTGGCCGGCTGGAAAAAAGTCGTCGACGCGGTACACGCTGAAGGCGGCAAGATCGTTCCGCAACTGTGGCATGTGGGCAGTGTGCGTCGTATCGGCACCGAGCCGGACGCCAGCGTACCGGGCTACGGACCGTCGGAAAAAGTGAAGGACGGTCAGGTCGTGGTTCACGGCATGACCAAACAGGATATTCAAGACGTGATCGCAGCGTTCGCCCAGGCAGCCAAGGATGCCCGGAGCATAGGCATGGACGGTGTGGAAATCCACGGCGCCCACGGCTATCTGATTGACCAGTTCTTCTGGGAAGGCAGCAATCAGCGCACCGATGAATACGGTGGCGGCCTGGCCAACCGTTCGCGTTTCGCCATCGAGTTGATTCAAGCCGTGCGTGCGGCCGTCGGCGAAGGCTTCCCGATCATCTTCCGTTTCTCCCAGTGGAAACAGCAGGATTACACCGCGCGCCTGGTGCAAACACCGCAAGCGTTGGGCGAGTTTCTCCAGCCGTTGTCCGACGCCGGCGTGGATATTTTCCACTGCTCGACACGCCGCTTCTGGGAGCCGGAATTCGACGGTTCCGAACTGAACCTGGCCGGCTGGACCCGCAAGCTCACCGGCAAGCCAACCATCACCGTCGGCAGTGTCGGCCTGGACGGCGAGTTCCTGCAGTTCATGGTCAACACCGACAAGGTCGCCCAACCGGCCAGCCTGGAAAAACTGCTGGAGCGTTTGAACAACGATGAGTTCGACCTGGTGGCTGTCGGTCGTGCGCTTCTGGTGGACCCGGACTGGGCGCAGAAAGTGCGCGACGGCCGTGAGGACGACATCCTGCCGTTCAGCCGTGAGGCGTTGATGACGCTGGTTTAATCAGCGGCCAGGCGGTCCCCATCGCGGGCAAGCCCGCTCCCACAGGTTTTGTGTACAACGCATAACCACTGTGGGAGCGGGCTTGCCCGCGAAGACTGACTCAACATCACCGAAGATGTCAGGGGACAGTCGGTGCATTCGGGATCGCCAACTCCCCAACACAAGCCCCCCGCAACTGCCCCTCGAACTGCTCGATAATCGCCGCCCAACCCTGGCGACTGGCATGCTGACGTGCATTGAGCCTCATGCAGCGCAAGGTCTCGCGCTTTTCCAGCATCCATGCCGCCGCATCACAGAAGGCTTCTTCATCCCCCGGCATCGCCAGCACACCGTTGTAGCCATGGCGAATATGCTGCGCCGCTGCAGCCTGATCGTAAGCCACCACCCCCAGCCCGGAAGCCAGCGCCTCGAGCACCACATTGCCAAAGGTTTCAGTCAGGCTCGGAAACAGAAATACATCTGCCGACGCATAATGACTGGCCAACGCTTCACCTCGCTGGGTGCCACAGAAAATCGCGTCGGGCATTTCGTTTTCCATGAGCAGGCGTTGCGGACCGTCGCCCACCACGATCAGCTTCAGAGTGCGCTGTGGATAAGTCGCCTTCAGCGTGTCGAAACAGCGCTTGAGCAAGCCCAGGTTTTTCTCCTGTGCCAAACGCCCTACATGGATGACTGCAATGTCGTTCTCGCCCAGCCCCCATTGTTCACGCAGCGCATTCAAGCGTTTAGCCGGATGAAACAACTGGCTGTCGACGCCTCGGGACAGCAGCGCCAGACGCTCGAATTGCCGCCGCTCCAGCTCCATCCGCTGGCTGACACTGGGCACCAGCGTCAGGGTCGAGCGATTGTGGAACCAGCGCAGGTAGTGGGTCAGCAGGCGCGTCAGCAAACCGAGCCCATACTGGCTGGAATACTGCTGGAAGTTGGTGTGAAAGCCGCTGACCACCGAAATTCCCAGCCGACGTGCCGCGCGTAATGCCGACAACCCGAGCGGCCCCTCGGTGGCGATGTACAGGACATCCGGGCGATGGCGCTTCCAACGCCTGAGCAGCTTGTGCATGGACGACTGCCCCCATTGCAGGCCGGGATAACCCGGCAGCGGCCAGCCACGGCACAGCAACAATTCATCGTCGCTGGCCGCCGACTGATCGCAGCCCTGGCGCGGTCGCACCAATTCCACCTGATGCCCGCGCGCGCGCAAACCGTCGCACAAGCGACCAAGGGTATTGGCCACGCCATTGATTTCGGGAGGGAAGGTTTCGGTGATCAGGGTGATATGCAGAGCTGTCGTCATGGCCCCAGTGTCAGCTGGGGCCATGTCGTCGTTGTGACGGTCAGATGATGGATTTATGAACGGCTCAGCGCTGGCTCACCAGGTTCTCGGCCCCACGCTCGCGCACCCAGAACAAGGTCGCCCCGGCCACCGCCGCGGGCATCATCAGGATGTTGACCACCGGGATCATCAACATCAGGTACACCATCCCGCCAAAGCTCATGCTCTGCCAGCGCTTCTGCCGCAACCAGGCGAGCATCTCGTTCCAGCCCAGCTTGTGGTTGTCCGCCGGGTAGTCGATGTACTGGAAAGTGAGCATACACCGTCCGAGAGCCACGACTTTCACTGCCCTTTCCCAAAGGAGTGAACGGGAAATGTATCAGTGATGTGCCCGGACTGAAAGAAGCGAATCCCAACGAATTTACGAGTTTTTTTGGCTCCTTTTTCAAGGTGGGGCAAGAAATCAGTTGTATTCAACGTGTCATTTCGATGGCGTCAAAATGTATTGCGCTTAAATTGAATAAGTGATTTTATTGAGCTATCACTGTTTTTTTAAACAGTGATTCGGCCGTGAAGCTCAGTGAGGTACTAATGCAAGTAATTGTGGAATTGATCAACGATGCAACGATGCAGGCATGGATTTGGGGGCCATTGATGGGGGTGGTCTTTGGAGCATTGTTTGCAGGGGTTACAAATCCTCCAACGGTCAATCAACCTGTTACGGTGATTCAGACAACGCAAAATTTCATTACCACCAAGGTGGTCGTGAAACAGCAAAATGGGGGTAGCAATAACGACAGCGGCGGAGCTGTGGTTATTATGATTGGACTAGGGCTAGGAGTGATCTTCTTGGTCTGGCAATACGCCATTCATTTCCAGCTCATCCATCATTACCTTTGGGTACTGCTGTCGACTGTGCTGTCTTTCAGCCTTGCAGCAGCTCTGATGTCGCTGGCTAAAGGACAATTCACATCCGGCAGTTGGAGCGTGTACATCGCCGCTCCAATGGGCATTCTTGCTGGCTGTGGTGTTCTGCTAAACCTAGCAAAAGCTTCCTTCGACCCGAAGTTCACGCAACTGGCTTCGCAGCTAAAATTTACCGACTTTTACATGAAGAGCTTGTCGGATTCTGAGCGGTCCCTGGTGATCTGCCAGATGGCCGGCATGACTCTGATTCTTTTTGTACTAGTTTGTACCGGTATTGCGCTGCTTCACTACTTGGCTCTGATGAACCAGCGTGGCTATGGCCCCCTGAGAGGTTTTTGGATCTTTCTGACCAGAATCACCATGTTTTTTTCGGGAAAGCCATGGTTTTTCCTGCTTGTAGGTCTTCTAGCGCTGAGCTATTTGCTGATTGAGCCGAGCCTGATTCCTACGTGGATGACTCAACAGCAGCTCCGCTAGCGAAGATAGCTTCTTGCGCGGGGTACCGATATGAGATGTCAACGATGGTCATTCCTTTCGTGTCATCGCTGGGAGGGGGTTTCATCGGTTCTAGCGTGTTTTATGAAGCCCACGCGCAGGTACCACGGTCGATGGCATTTCATCGCCTGAACGAATGCCGCATAGCTTCCGGTTTGGAGCATTTGGTAATGAATGAATTTCAGGTGACTGGTAAGATTCGTGGATACGCTGAACCCCTCTGATCGAAGCCTACGTATGGCGAAGGTGAAGTCGAAGGGCACTAAGCCGGAAATGGTGGTGCGTCGGTTACTTTTTTCGATGGGATACCGCTATCGGCTTCACGACCGTAGCCTTCCAGGCAGCCCGGACATCATCTTCAAGGGCAAGAAGAAAGTCATTTTTGTCCATGGATGCTTTTGGCACCGACATGATGGCTGTCCACTCGCAAGATTACCTAAGTCTCGGTTGGACTTCTGGATTCCAAAATTGGAAGGCAACAGAGAACGCGATACACGCACGCTGCATCAGCTAAAGTCACTGGGATGGGACGTTCTTGTGATTTGGGAATGCGAGCTTAAAGATTTGAATTTATTAGAGAAAATGCTGAATGGCTTTCTTGGTCGGGGGAACACGCAATGAAATCCGTTGAGCTCTTCGCAGGTGCGGGCGGCCTTGCTATGGGCTGTGAAATAGCGGGGTTTTCTCACCTTGCTGTCGTCGAGTGGGATAAGTGGGCTTGCGATACCGTCCGCGAAAACCAAAAGCGCGGCTACCCCCTGGTACAGCACTGGAAACTACACGAAGGTGATGTGCGTGGTTTTGACTGGAGCACTGTCCCGGAAGGCATTGAGCTGCTTGCCGGTGGTCCTCCGTGCCAACCGTTCTCCATTGGCGGTAAACATGGTGCCTACGATGACAGTCGTGACATGTTCCCCGCGACTGTTGAAATCATCCGCACACTAAAGCCAAAAGCGTTCATCGTAGAAAACGTAAAGGGTTTGACACGAGCAGCTTTCGCAAATTACTACCAATACATCTTGCTCCAACTGGAGTTCCCGGAATTACCACGTCGAAAGGACGAGGGTTGGCATGATCATTTGATGCGCCTGCAAGCCGAGCGAACCTCTGGTAAGCGCAAGGGTAAAGGTCATACCTACAACGTGGTACCAACCCTTGTGAACGCTGCTGATTATGGCGTGCCACAGAAGCGGGAGCGGGTCTTCATCGTTGGGTTTCGGGATGACCTCGGAGTCGAGTGGTCCTTTCCGGAAGAGACTCATAGCTACGATGCCTTACTGCATTCACAGTGGGTTACCGGTGAATACTGGGCTAGGCATGGTCTCAAGATGCCAGAAGTTCCCGCCAAGCTTTTGTCACGTGTCCGGAAGCTGAAGAACGATCTGCTTCCCATGGATAAAGCGCCATGGAGAACGGTTCGTGATGCGATTGCCGACCTTCCTGATCCTGAAACCAAGGCAGCACTGAAAGTGCCTAACCATACGTTTCAGGGCGGTGCTCGCTCATACCCTGGTCACACGGGTAGCCCGTTGGATTTACCAGCCAAAACTCTGAAGGCTGGTGATCATGGCGTACCGGGCGGCGAAAACATGCTGGTCAAGGCAAATGGTGACGTGCGTTATTTCACTGTTCGTGAAAGTGCTCGCATTCAAACCTTCCCAGATGGTTTCCGGTTCCATGGAAGCTGGTCCGAAACGATGCGACAGCTTGGCAATGCGGTACCAGTGCTACTGGCGCAGCACGTGGCTTCGAGTGTTGCGGAGAAATTGGCAATTGCTGAAATCATCCGCATTCAGAAAACCGTCAAGAAGGTGGTAAACGTCGCATGACGGGCAAAGTCATCCCATTCAATCCGTTGGACAAGAAAAATCTGGGTGCCAGCGTTGCTGAAGCGTTGCTTTCCAAAGAGGTTCATCCGCTCAGTGCATTACCTTCGTTTGATGGGGCAGGGGTGTACGCGATTTACTACACTGGTGACTTTCCTGCATATGCACGTTTAGCGTCATTGAATCAAAGTGGACAGTTCATGCTGCCGATTTATGTAGGCAAAGCTGTTCCTGCTGGTGCCCGAATGGGCGGCGATTTAGGTTCATCACCGGGGAAGGTTCTTCAAAAGCGGTTGAAGGAACATGCTGACAGCATTCGTGCGGCTGAGAATCTGAATATCGATGATTTCCACTGCCGCTTTTTGGTAGTGGACGACATTTGGATTCCGTTGGGTGAATCGCTAATTATTGCGAGATTTACCCCAGTGTGGAATTCGCTAATTGATGGCTTCGGCAACCATAACCCTGGAAAGGGGCGCCATGCTGGGATGCGTCCGCGCTGGGACGTATTGCATCCAGGGCGATCGTGGGCAATGAATCTTGCTGAGCGGCCAGAGAAAGCGAAGGACATTTCAGACGATGCTGAGACCTACCTTCGTGAGCGAGCCCCGAGCCTTTCGACGCAGTTCATAAAGGCAGAAGGCGAATAGCTGCTAGCGAAGGGTGGGTATATCAATCTTCACGAATGGATCAGTTGAAAAACTGGTCCTTTTTTATTTAGGGTTGTCGCGTACGCCCCCGATAATTTCGGCGTGTGCGTGGTTAGTGTCGTTGTTGATTCGGACGGGGCGGGGTGAAAGTCCTACCTTGTCGTCGTTCTTATCGGCATGCATCCCACCTGACTCGACATGGTTAACGTTTGAAACGTGGCGTCCAAGATTCAATCAAAGCTTCCTCGTCTTCTTCGTCCTCTGGCTCGGGAATGTCGATGTCGTAAAGAACGGTTAGTGTTTTACCGTAACGACCAAGGCCAACCACGTCTTCGCTGATCTCGATGCTACGCCGTCCGCCGAACCATTCTTGAAAGTTGGATGTTGCTTGCATCCGCACACCATGTAACACGTTGTCTTCGACTTGGTTGAACGTGTGCGTTGTCGTGTTGCGTGGAACTCCTTCCCGTTTTTTCAACCAATCAATTCCCTCAATGTTCTTTAGCGACGGTGACATGAAGCAATGGTCGATGGTCCCGCCACGGCTAATGATGATGGCAACTGGTTCGCGGGTGCATTGCGTGTAACGAATAGCAGTCGCATGCAGCGACGTCTTGCACAACACCGCCAGGTTTTCGATCGCTCCCAAACCGCACCCAGCCTGTTGAATTGCGGGGTAAAACAAATGTCGGGGCATCAAAAAGCTTGCTGCAAAACGATCAGCTTCAATTTCAAATTTATTTGTGGATGAAAACCCAGCGCGCGATAGATGCGCACCGGAATCACCCGAAATGACAGCATCCGCGTGACCGGGCAGAAAATAATGTCCCAACTCATGGCTGACACTAAAGTTTTCGAAACCTTCGTTTTGAAGGTGAGTGGCGTAGGCAATTGCGAAGTTGTTACCAAAACGAACCAGCATCCCCGAGACACCTTCGTTCTCCATGGGTTTTGCTACAACTTCAATTTCCCGATCGCGAGCAATTGCTTTTGGATCGATGGGTAAACTGACGATCCCCATCCCTTTGATGATTTGTTCAGCAGCAGTCGAAGCAAAGGCATAGGGATCGGTCGTGGTCATTGCTTATCTTTCTCCTGCGCACGTTTGGCCAGCATCGTTATGAGGTCATCGGCCATTTTTCGGTCGGACCCATCAAGTGACTCATAGTGGCGGTGCAATCGATCAGCACCAGCAAGGTCTTTGAACTCTTCAACGCGCCCCAATAGGTAATCGGTGGTGACATCTAGACTGTCAGCAAGGATGCGAAGATTGTCGAAAGACGGCTTTCTAGTACCTGTTTCAAAGTGGGAAATTGCGGACGGTTGCATACCGGTACTTTTGGCCAGCTCTGCTTGATTGAGCCCACGATACTCCCGCGCGGTGCGCAAACGGTTCGGAAAAACCTCGGAAGGAGATGGATGCGGTGGGGTTGACTGCGACATGACGAAACCGTATAGTTTGAGTTGACTGTTTCGTCATGGCCTTTCCGGCCTTTTATTTTGGCTGGAATCATGACGAATTCGTCACATAGTAGATGACGAACCTCAACCACGCAAGAAAGGAAGGTAAATGATATGGCTGACGTACAAGTGACCTGTATTACCAAACCAAACACCCAAAGCACGCATGAACACATCACGCATTTGGGCAACCCTGCCGGAAATTGGAAGTGGACTCGGGAGCAGGTAATTCAAAGCATCGAGGCCAAAACCAATACGTTTTACGTGAGGGACCCTGCCAATGGCCAGCGTGCCGACATTGGCGTTGTCAGGGAGGCAGGGAAGGCACCATATGTACGCACTTATGCTGATGGTCGTTGGAACAACAACTTGCTGTCTCTGAACCAATGCCCACTGAAGTGATGATGTGTAAACGAGGGAATTTATGACTACGAACAAAAAGCCAGGTGAAAACACTGGAAGCAACGGTGGGATTTATCAAGAGGTTGGCCCTCGTGGGGGCAAGCTCCCGAACTACACAACCGTGCCGGATAATCGCCAGCTTCCCCCAACAACGAAGCCGGATCACGCCTGGGTTCCGGTAAAAGTAACCCCCAACAGCAAACGATAAGTTATGTACCTTTCCTACGGGCGGCTTTGCCGCCCATTTTTTTGTCATTCAATTTCCAACACGCAAAGATTTATTTGGCTGAGATGGGGGTGAGCCGAGACGGCGGGAATGTTTTACACTTTTTTAGTGACATTTAGCCGTAGCAGTCAGTCGCTACTGCTCAAAGCGACCTGTTTATCTAAGGTGTTCACGGTCTGATGCAGCTAACAACGAAAATCTCTTAGTCGCCAACTATCGATGAGTATATATGAAGAACCATAAGGGCCGTTGCTTCGCAAAGTCGATTCCAATCAACTTTGTCAGGATCAAATGACTGGTGAAACGATCTATAGTGAACTAATGAATTGCGCAGTTGATACATTTGCTTCGTCGTGTAATTGACTAAGTCAGCATTTGCAGGCAAAGTGGCTCCCAGTGCAGAAAGCATTGTTCTCAAATCTTCTGATACTGCTTGTTGCAAAAGCAAGCCCAAACTTGGCTCCTCGCGCGGACGCCAAGCAAGTGTCTCCTCTAAGACTTGAGCTACATGATTCCATTCTAGGGTCATGCCAAGTTTTCCCATAAGCTCAGATGTGTGGGAATAGGCATAAAGCGCTTCCAAGCATCTGTACAATGCTAAAAAGACAGCGCTAGGATCCGTATCAAACAGAGAGCGGCACAGAATTCTATATGGGATAGCGACTGGGCTCAGATCGGCAATTAATTCTAAATTCGCCCTTAATTGCTTGTCCATCCAAACGCCAGCACGAATGCGATCTGCTAAACAGATTAAAAAAAATACTCGGGGCGTTTCCTCCTCGCTTATATCCTCGCCTGAAAAGACCCTAAGTGTTGGGTACAATTGCGAGATTTCAAGAACCTCATGCCCCATATATCCAGCTGTATTTATGCCTGTTTCAATTGTATTTCTAACTTCAAGCGGAGTAGCCTTTGGCGTTGGGCGAAGCTCTGACAATACCGCAGTCATCATTCCGCCGCCCACTCCTTCGTCAAGCAAGCCTGCTATGTCATCTGGCAGTTCAAGACCCACGGTACAGAACAATGAAACACCATCAACATCAAATCGGGCAAGCTTCAATGAGGAACCCAAAGATATAGTGGCTGTCAAGTCCGCTTTTACTAAGCGTCGTTGATCTGTTCCTTTTGCACTTACGATCCACCGTCCTTCTCCGGCATTCAGAAGCTGCTCCCCATTTGCAGAGCAGTACTCATCTAAACCCGCAAATATTGTTTTGTTTGCGTCAATTTTATTCCTAGAAGCCATTAGCTTGCACGCCAACATGGTTCCATGTTCGGTATTTCAAAGCCGTCCTCGATGAGAACCTTAAAAGCTTCCACGAATACGCTCCGCTCATACCGGCCGACCTGTCCTACTTTTTTATCCAAAATCTCGCTCAATACATCTAAGCGAAGAAAGTTGCCAACTTCGAGTGGGTCCAAGTTATTCAGCTTATCCACCATGGCCGTGGAGTGTCTAACAACGGTTTCCATTCGAGTGCTTCTATCTTCTACATCTCTATCGAGCCCTGGGCGTCCCAAAACATATTGAGCTGTCGCGACCATAAAGCCAATACGAGCAGGTTGGCTTCCGAATACCTCTTTTCCACGTGAAAATCGCCCGCTATTCCCATTACCGTAGCGATCAAAGGCTTTGTCCAGTTCAACGAGCATCGAAAGAGCGCTGTAAAAATGATCTTGAAACCCTGTATCAGCAAGGTTATCTACGAAATCTAAACGTGAAAATTCCTCTGATAAAGTTTCTTTAGTGTCTACGTTTGTTTTTCGTAAGGAAAACGCCAGATATAGCTCAACTAATGCATCCGAGCTGAATTGGGCGCTAGCCACACGTCTGCCAGGTTTGTCGGGTGAGAAAATTCGATCGATACCAGAAACTTTGTTCTTTATTTCTTCCAGTAACGGCGCATATACGACTGATAACTGGCGCGCTAGAGTCCAAGGGACCTGCCCCGTATTTAGTACCAACATCCTGTAAACTAGTGATCTAACCGATCTAGCTACCCAGAACTCAACTCGCATCTCTCGAGATGTAATGCTGACATCAATTTCACATGCATCGATTAATGCTGCTGTTCGTTGCATTCCATCAATTATTGTAAGCTCATGGCGCGAAACAGCTTCAAGAAACAAAGCGATATTCGATAAGTTCCCAGAATAGATATCGTTTACTACTGATTCATCTACAATAACGCCTATCACGACTGGAGGTAAAACTGCACCGGCACGAATGTCAGCAATCATTCGATCTCGTATCCGCTTTGCTGTTGTGGTTTTAAGGACTTCTCGCTGCCCTGTAATGCCACCACGCTGCGCGTGTGCCCCTTTGACCAAACTAAGGTATTCTCCAGTTGTCATCTTTCCGAGAGCTGAGTAACAATCTGTGCGGCGATCATGTATCAAATCCACTAAAATCTCCTTCTTCGAGTGAGACGACAAAGTTATTGCCGACTATACCGACGGCTCTGTTAGTTGCCTACCATATATCTTCCTGCGCGAACTGGATAGGCATTGACACGACTCGGAGGTGCTTTTGATTGGACCGCTTGCTGCGGATACAGTCACCTATCCGCTATCCAGTGGGCGATGATAAAGTTAACGCGCCTCAGTCGGATGAGCTCGCAAGGCATTGTAAAGGCATCACCCGTCCGCTTTTCGCCGCTCCCTGTCCGTCGTAGCCACTCTTTGAAATCCGCTGGTACCCACAATTTTCAGAGTCGGCACTTGCCCTGGGGAAGCATCGGTCGTGAATCTGTACTTGGAAATATCGCAGACGGTATCTGCAGGTTTGCTGAAACTACGCACTATGGCGGTCGGTTCTTAGCCCCTCTACAGCCATCCATAAGACGCTACAAGCGGCAGTTTAAAATATTGATCGGGGAAGCGGGTCGCGCCAATGTCGTGGTCTGTACGCTGCCACAGCGGCTTATAACTCTGAATTAAGGGTAGCCTTCACCCTTTGAACTGTAGTCGTGCTGCACTCCAGCATGTGGGCTACTCCGCGAATGCTTTTGCCGTCGTTCAGCAATATTGTGATGCGATCGCGAAGTTCTCTATCCACTTGACGGCCCTTATAGGCACCATCTTTCTTGCCTTGGGCGATGCCTTCTGCCTGACGACGGCGACGGTCTTCATAGTCCTTACGGGCTACCACGGCTAGCATGTCGAGCAACATACCATTGACGGCCGCAATCATTCCTTTCGTGAATTCGTCCATCCCTTGGGTGGGCTTCAAAGCCGCGTGACTGGTAGACAAGTCGATGGATACCACCGTCACCCGCTTAGCTGCGATCCGGGCCTTCAATAAGTCCCAGTCTGGTTGCGTGAGTCGGGACAGGCGGTCAACGCCTTCGATCAGCAGCACGTCGCCCTCATGGCTGTCTTCCAGCAGTCGGAACAACTCAGGGCGTTCCAGCTTCGTGCCTGACTCGTTCTCTATATAGAAGGCAGCGATCTTCTGACCATTGTCAGCAGCGAACGCTACAAGGGCTTCTTTGGCACGGGATGCATTCTGTTCAGAAGTTGAAGCACGGAGGTAAGCACGGATAAACATGGTGAAGCCTGCCATGTATTAATTAGGGTGTGTCAGATATTAGTGTGGCACGTAGGGTGTGTCAACAGGAGTTTTCGCTCACTTTAAAGGGGTGGTTTGGCTACTTTCTGTACAGCTTTTCTGTAGCGCATGATGCATACCCGAAGTGACACATCGTTTGTGGCCAAAGGTTGGGCTTCTAACCCTCTAAGGAGCGCGAGTTGTACTTTGGCTCGGAGTACAAACGAGAAGCTCCGATATACGGTTTGTACTCCGGTTCAGAGTACGAACAACCCCGACTGGGCAGCTGATTCAGAGTTGCTCGTAATTGCCACCGACAGGATGACAACGAGTAGTAACCATTGAAAGCATGTGGAATACAAAAGAAGGGGGCGATCTGCTTGATACCTATGCTTGTATTCCCCGGAAACAGTGGCTTTGGCGAGTTTAGGGTGGTGTAGGGGTGCTGACCGACACTTGGTAGGAGATAGATGTTGATTAGTTTTTGATCCGCTATATGCAGGGTGGCCTTAGAGAGGTCGCCATCCTTCACTTGCTGAGAACAAGGGTCTCCACATCGGCGATGAGTGCTGATGGCTGGCATTTCAAAGCAATGGCAAGCTTGAAGATGATGTTGATGGTCGGTTGATTGACGCCTCGTTCGATGAGACTTACGTAATTCCGCTGAACATCGGCCTCCAGTGCCAGCTGCTCTTGGGTCAGCCCTGCAAGCTTTCGTCGCTCGCGAAGAACCCTACCGAATGCCAACCCTGCGTCCAAGCCTTAACCCCCTGAGTGAGGGGTGAACTGTCGTTCCCATGGCTTACTACGTCTTCACAATATACTGTGAATATTTGGTTCTACATGGCACTATTCTCCATTGCGTTGTTGGCATTATTGGTCAGCCTGAGGGCCAGGCTAGAGCCATCGTGTGAGCTAGTTAAATCGACTACAGACCCCTTGGAGCTGCGTGATGAGCGAACAGAATGTTTCAACCCCATATGCTGCTGATGGCGAAGATGAAGCCGTATACGCCAACCAATTATTCTTGGGGAAATTGAGTGGGATGAACCGAACAAATCCCCACGCAACGTCAGTCATGCTTATCCTGATGTCGAAAATGGCTGGCAATGGGGCGGTGACGGTTACTCAGGCGACCATAGCCAAGGAGTGCAACAGCACGCTACAGCAGGTCGAGAAGGCCATCGCCGACCTTACGGATGCTGGTTGGATCTACTCGGTGGATGCGAGTACCGAACCTGGTGGTCCGCTGGTGTGCTTTGTCAACCCCGATCTGGTCAGTGCGGATAAGCCTGACGAGCAGATGTAAACCAACTCCCCCGGCCCGGCTCCATGGTAGAGAAGTGACTGATGACTGATCGAGAATTACCCAGTAGCCAAGCAGTACATGTTCCACGGTATGCATTTGAGGCTATGGCGGCTTGTACAGCGCTGGACGAGGACAAAGTGGCAGTGATGCTGCTTCTGCTGGTGCGAATGGACCGTAACCGTGCTGTGAGGATCGACACGTCTCTGTTGCCTGATTTTCTTACGCTCAGAAGTGAACGGGTGGAACGTGCGATCTCAAGCCTCATCAAGAATGGCTGGGTAGATTCAGTTGATGAGAAAGCAATGCGATGCGGTGTTCTTGATTGCGTTGTCCATTCAGCCTTCATCCACGCAGACTTCGATACGCTGATGAGAGTGGTAAACACCCGCTTAACGGCGGTGGATGTTCACTAGGCGAAAACTGTCCCAAGCTCATCTCTGCACATTAATGATCACATCTGGACGTTAACGTGCGTGGGATGGGCTACCCCTAGCCCACATAGATGGGCTACTTAAAAGAATCTCAATCGTCCTCGCTGCATTCCGATGCTTCGCCACCTGCACGCTAAGGTGCATTGACTGAGCTACCCCTAGTTCATCTGGTGAGCTACTTATACGGCTTACCCATGGGGCAACCCTGCACGTTAGCGATGAGTTCATTCACGCTCCTTATGCGGTTCGGCATGGTTATCATCAAGATCAAGTGGGGGGGGCGTTCCACGCTTCTGAATAGAATGGTTATCTGTGCCTCGCGGCATGACATCTAAACAGTGGGGTAGGGGCAGACAAACCCCACACGCTTTTGATCTGAACCGTGCAGGTATGTGGTGACTGATAGTCACGGATAACTGACTTCGAAGTCTGCAACCTCCATTTCTCCTATCTGTGCCTCGGGGCACGATTAATAACTGTATAAGTTCCAAGGGAGGAAAGGGGGGGAGCCCCCTCCCGCTTTTGCTTTGAATTGTGCAAGGGGAACTCGTGCCTGAAGGCACAGACTAATTCCGCGTGACCATAGTCACGGCTAACCTTCTTGTATTGATTAAACGTGGCTCAGGCCACAAGTTACCTCAGCAAGGTTCAGAGCAGGATCAAGAGCGGGGAGGGGCTTCTTGCCCCCTCTCTCCCCTTAACTGCATAGAATTATAATCGGTGCCTCGGGCACAAATTATTCTGCTGTGGCGTAGACGCCACTATGTAACGTATAGGCGTGCTTCATCTCTAGGTGGGCGCACTCAAGTTGCTTGCCCATTACCTCTTGCGTTAGACGTGTTCACTTATTCAGTCAAGTGAATCCCTTACTATAAGAAAGCAGCGTCAACCCGTCATACCCGTCATGACATCGCCAGAGCCCTTGCAGCGTGGGGCGTACAGCCATGACGGGTTATTTTTCAACCCGACATGGACCCGTCATACTCGTCATGGCCCCCTCGTGCTTGAGTAGACCCGCCGTAGTTCGGCAGGCGGGGATGACTCCGAAAGATCGCCTACCAAACCCTTGGGAGTGATCCACATCCTTCCATCGGTAGTTCGTTTCGCCTTGCATCCCAGTTCGGACAACTTCTCAGCTACGGCACGGTTGCCCAAGATTTCCCCGGTCGCTGTGTGGTATTGGGCTTCGATGTCCAAGGCTTTCACAACCAGATGTTCTTCAATGTAATCAGCAACGAACTCGGCTAGCCTTTCCTTGGGGCAGAAACCGATCATTTCCCGTTTGCTGACGGTCATCGGTGGATCACCCCACGGATGGAACTCAGACAGATCCACTGTCTCTAGTAAGTCCCGCACAATCTGCATCCCGCCTTGCTCCAATAGCCAAGGTTTGAGAATAGTATTGATGAACAGCATGGTTTCTTTCTTCGACTCCTTGTGCGTGATGAAAGCAGGCACCCAGAAGCGGCGGTCCTCCTGCTCCAGCGGCAATGGGAAATGGTCATTGCTCGACATGATGAAGTTCAGGAAGTTATCCACCGTGGTATCGGGGATATGCTTTCGTCGCAACACAATCGTCTTGTTCCCCTGGATGGATTTCAGGGTGTTAACCGTCGACTCGGGGTTTTTGTAAACCTCGTCAATCAGAATGAGTGTCTTGCCCACAAGGGCATCATTGAAATTGCCTACCACGTCACCTAGAGCTACCGTGCCTACGCTGGATTTCCCCAGCAGACCAGGTAACAGTGTTTCAGCCAAGAAGCCCTTGCCAATCCCGTGTTCTGAACGCAGCAAGACTGTGGCGTTGATACGCTGGCCGGGATAGCGGACTGCATGAGCTAGCCAATCCCGGAAGTAGTACCGCTCTTCGTGGATGGGGAACAGGCGTTGCAGGAACTCAATAAAGGGTGCTGCATCGCGTGTAGACACCGGCATACCACTCGGGCGGATATCTGGGCCGGTCCATAAATTCAGCAGTCTGTTACCACCGTACTCCATGATTCGCCGGTAGTCACCGGGGCGGAAGTCCTCGGCGAATACGATAGGCAGCTTGTTGAGCAGACTTTCCCCTGTAATGTCTCCAGTTCCGCCAGCATCTCGGTAAGCCTGGACTAGCATCATCGGGTTGCCTTGTGGCGCAACTCCCATGTTTCGAAGGTCGCGGAATTTTGGGCGGCTATCCGTCGAAGGTACAATCACGAATCGATCTTGCACAGAGCGTATTGCGGTGTTTTTTTTGTCAGTTAAGTCCACTACAGATGTGGGCACGTTTTCTTCCTTGACTTAAAATGTTCAAATAGTTTCCTCTCCAAGAATTGGGCGGCCCCAGAAATTTAGCAGGGCTGAGTCCCGGTAGACACTAGGCCACTTACATCCTTTCCTTATGTCCAAGCAATACATAACCCGTCTCGGCCTAGCCGTCGATTAGCTTGAAAGTGCGAATTGAAATAAGTGTAGTGCTGTATGTGGCGTAGCTTGCTTGAGCTTTCATGGTGGTTAATAGATGACTGGTTTCATGGTGCCAGTCATCGTGCGAATTTTTCCACCGGTTCACTGGGGCTAAAAATAGTACTGTAATGCGTAGCCTTACTCACCTGTGGAGTAAGTCAGTGCGAATTAAGCGGCCAGTTCTACCGGGAGCCATCCAGCTTCACGAAGCAGCTTGCCGATGTATATTTCACCCTTGCCGGTCACCATGGTCTTGTTGGAGCGGTAAGTATTACCCGCTTCACTGTATACCTTTCCTACAACTACGAAGTGCCTGGAATCAATGTATCGCTGGTAGGGTGTGTTGTACTTGTCTGTCATCAACACTTTGCCGTTACGTAGTAGCTCGAAGAGCTTGTTGCGACCGATTCCATACTTCTTCGCTACCTCGCTTACCGTCTGCAAGTTCGAGGCGCGATTTACCGCGTCATGAAATTCAATCTTCGGTGCATCTCGTTCCGCATTCAGGGCTAACTGCGTGTATCCTTCAGTCAGGGCCTGAGCTTGTTGGATGATGGTGTTAAGGTAGGGCTCTGGATTATCTAGCACATACAGGGCGGCATTCTCGTGTACCGCCACACCACTTGTCGCAAGGCGGTCATACGCCCGGATTACCTTCAAATGATACTCGGAGCTGATCCACATGGCGTAGTCGTAGACTAGTTCTTTCGCCACATAAGTGCCGCCATAGCGACCTGCCTTAGTCTGTAAAGGGTACGAATCTGTACCTTTGG
The DNA here is from genome assembly GCF_054071155.1 of Pseudomonas sp. SDO5532_S415. NCBI lineage: Bacteria > Pseudomonadati > Pseudomonadota > Gammaproteobacteria > Pseudomonadales > Pseudomonadaceae > Pseudomonas > Pseudomonas sp. SDO5532_S415. The sequence continues at coordinate 21,612 of NZ_JBSVWS010000065.1, forward strand.
CTAATTCGCTGATCAGATCTTCTGCTTGGCGTACCCATAGGGTCGGCTTGTGACGAGGTGCTCCGCCAGCAGCTTTATGGAAGTCGTTGAGACAGTAGCGTCCCTCACGGTCCCGTCGTACGTAGAAACCACCGATCATGATTTCTGTAGTTTGGGCGTCTTTGATACTAACAATGTTGCTCATTTTATAATGCTTTCCTTGCGGTTTAAGGGTCAGCTACTGCTGACGATAATATTTGTGTTTCTATTAAGCAGCCACACGGTTTTCCCAGTGCTGCATGATTTCTTCGATCCGCCTGGCTTTGCATTCTTTGCGGTACTCTTCGTATAGCGGAAGACGGGCACGCAAGTCGTCTGCAAAGAAATATAGGTCCTTGCCGTTGTCCAAAGCGTCAATCAACTCTTCCTCAGTGAGAAGCCCATTGTAGGTTCTCTCAACCCAGTCACGGTTGACTCGTTCCATGTATGCGACACTTGCACGGACATCCGATTCTTTTCCGTACCCCGGGGAATAAGAGCATGAGTGAATCATCATCGTGCTACTGTCATAGATCACCCAGTCATCGGCTTGAAGGGCAATGGCTGAAGCGACTGAAGCGCATGTAAAACCGATCTCGACTGTGATCTTTGCCTCGCACTCATCCATGCGGCGGCATAAGTAGTCGCAAGTTTCCAGGCTCCCACCAGGGGACGAGAGTCGGATGTAAATCTCATCTTCTTCTGTCGCGCATGCCAGGACATTAACTAACTCGTCATAATCATGGATCTCACCAATAGGGCCGGTAAGTGGTATGAGATATTGCGTTGAGCTTCTCGTTCTTGCAGTGATGTAGGTCGGGTGTTGGTTGTTCGCGGTTTCAACAAGTGTATTGCTAGTGTGGTATTTCATAGGTTTTCTCTTACGGTCGTAGATTTTTGATAATGGTTTTCCGTCGCCACATATGTAGTGTTTGATGAGGTTTTAGGTTTTCATTTAACTCTCATTATGGCTTGACGCTTGGCGAGCTTGTTTCTTGCTTATGGTGCAGCCAAGAGTGGATCGGCTTCTGGCACTAGAGGTTGGCTGGCGTGCTGCACCAGCCACCTTCAAGATGTACTTCGTCCAGATCGGTGCATAAGGTCGTCCTGTGCTCAGCACTTTCCCATTTCGGCTTGCTCACCAAGTGGCAATCATGATGCAGTAGTGCGCATCAATTACCGCATTTGTGGGTCAAGTCCGATTACAAACCCTGGCGCCCGTTCTGCTTAATAAATTGCTGGATCCAGATAATCCCTTTCCCTGTGAATAGAGGAACGGGAGTGATTTTCCGCTTGCCGGTCTTGCGGTCCTCGCAGTTGACCCATACAGCCTGCAGCCGGCCCGCATCCAGATGCTGCTGATATGGCAAGTTACGCTTATATCCGCTGCCCATCAGGATCTTATGCATACGAAGGTAGTTAAAGAGCTTTGGCTGGCTCGTCCCTAACGTCTTGGCAACAACACCTGTATTAAAAAGCTCCTCTGTGTCAGCCATGTCGTCATAGAACTCTACCTTTGGGGCGTCTGCGTCGAGCTGCCATTCCAGCGCTTTCACCAGGCCAGTCAGTGCTTCGCGTTCTCCTTCCAAATCAGCGGCGAGTTTCAGTGCGTTGTAGAGCGCGTTCGGCACCGTGAAAGGGACCCCGTTAGCCATGATTACAGCGCTAGCGAATTGGTTGTGTGCAGCGTTGGTGTACTTGTCTTGCGTTTTCATATAATTAGTAACTCTCATAATTTGGATGTAGCTGCCCGTCGCTACAACTTAGTAGCGTTTAGTGCGGGCGATGATAAAGATTGTCTCGCGAATTGTTTCAGCACTCGGCGAGGTCGGTGCGTGTTCGGGCCGGAGCTAGGTCATAGTTCTATCCTGTAGTTTGTTAATCGGTTTGTCAGGGCGGCAGGAGGCCGTCACGGAAACTTAGAGTTCCGTTGCATTAGTAGGAATTGGGAATCGATGTGCTTTATGGCTCTATGCTCAGCCATGTGTGCGAGGGCGATTCTCTTATGTCATTCGTTATTCTCCATTCTTGGTAAGGGGTGTTTCATGAGGGCGGACTTATCTTGCAATTAAGGCATGGCAGTTACTCGTACATTTTAAACTAGGGCTAGGATGTTTGGATTTGCCAAATCCCGGACACGACGAAAACCCTGTGCAGTTCCCGGTGATTTCCGAGCTCGGCAGAGAGTTGTTTTCTTACTTGTCCAATGGACCTGTTGGATCTGGGTGGGGCGTGCTGCGAATTCTATATGGCTGATCGCGGAAGTCAATACTCTTGCGCGAAAATTTTCTTGGTGTAGTGCAATCCCAGGTTTCAGTGGGATATCTTTTCTGTCTTTGTTCTCGTTGGCCGCATGATAGCAACAGGAAGTTTGTTGTCAATGGATTTTTTGCGCAAAAGTTCATCGAGTTCCAACTATCAGCTCACTTAAGATAGCTATAAGCCACCAACTTCCACGATCAACAATCGGCGCTGCCTAGGCCCGCGTGCAGTTTCTTCCTTTATATGGGGTCGTGTTTTATTGGTTTCGCCATGGCGGTCAACGGAGAGCGGCTGCCGTACATGCTGAACGACTCAGCACCGTCCCGATGTCCGGTTATCCATTTGATGAGCGAATCCTGTACCCCAGCGTCCCGCAAATCGTCGACGAGCGTGTGCCGAAAACTGTGGAACGTTTTCCGGGGATCAGAGATGCCCAGCCTCGACTTGTACCGACCAAACCACTTCGACGGTGCGTGACCCAGTTTTCCACGCACGGCTTCTCACTTAGGAGCCTGACGCCTTAGTTCCAGCGGACTGACCTAGCTCAGTATCGACACTTCATACGTTGGGAAGCAGTCCGGCGGCCTTGGCGATGCTAGGAAGCTTCCGTATTTCCTGGGCCATTCGAGAAAGCGGGTTAATTCCGTAGCTGTCGCCGATGTGTCCTGACGCATGCCCAGTGATCCAGTCACTGACCTCTTTGGGGATGCCGTGCTCCCTGGCTAGGGTTTTGAAGCTGTGTCGAAACGCGTGGAGCGGATGGCGGCCCGGTTGGTACACCCCGCACCGTTGTGTGATCGGCCGCCAATACTTGGAAACAATCCCTGCAAAGCCGTCAGAGACTTTGACCAATTGAGGGAAAACCCTGGTTCCAGGCGTACGATCTTGCACCAGCGTCAACAAACCAAGGCCGATCAAGTCCGGGTGAACAGGGATTTCTCTGCGGCTGCTGTCGGTTTTGACTGATTTGTCAGGGCGGTCGTCGATGATCCGAATGAACCACGAGCCTCCTTCGTGCTGGTGGATATCTTCTACGTATAGCTGAGCCAGCTCTTCACGTCGGCCACCTGTATACGCGGCTATCAAGGGTATCCAGAACACTGCATTGCCCGGACGATCTTCGGCAGTTCGAAGCCGATGAAACTCGGCATGACTGAATAACGTGACCAGTTCGCTCCAGCTGTACCCCCGGTTATCGTCCAGGCGGCGTTTCGGTTTACCTGATCCTAGACGCTTGTGAATACGTGATGTACTGACGGGATTTGTTTCAATCAAGCCAGAGTCCACCGAAAACGTCAGTACCGATGACAGCCTTGCCAATAGCAGTCGCGTGGATGAGGTCGCCAGTGGCTTCACGTTGGCGTTTTCGGGCTGGATCAGGTTGGTAGCGAACTTATGGATATGCGAAGGCTGGATCGCCGCAATGGGCATGTCGCCCATGTCAGTGATGTACCGATTGACGGCACGGCTGTAGTCGACTGCGTGACGCCGCGATACGTACTCAGACCTACCCGACATGGAGATGGACTGAACGTAACGTGCTAGCGCTTCTGAAAGCTTTATGGAGGATTCTATGCGAGCTGGCAGATAAGAGGCAGGTAGGGGCTTTGCTAGCACCTCCGGCTTGTGGTGTTCCATGCGGATCCCTTGGCGGGCATCGTTGAACAGTCGCTCAGACTCTGCATATGCAACGGCAAATGCGGCCTTCGCTTGGTGGTGGTTTCGAGTGTTCAGCGAACGGCGAATCTCGGTCTTGCCGATAATGTTCCTTAGATCATCCGGCACCCTGCGTCGGAGGTAGTAGATGCCCGAGTCGGGGTGCCGGAATGGTTGTGCTATGAGTGCCATGTGTACCAGCCTTGTGTATCAGTTGGCTGGGAAAGGGCAGTTCAAGCGTGATCAGCAAACGGGCGCTTTCAGTCAGTCATGACCCGCTCAGCGTTGTACCACGAGGTTCTCCGCGCCGCGCTCGCGCACCCAGAACAGCGTTGCCCCGGCCACGGCGGCCGGCATCATCAATATATTCACCACCGGGATCAGCAGCACCAGGTAAACACTGCCGCCAAAACCCATGCTCTGCCAGCGCTTCTCGCGCAGCCAGGCAAGCATTTCGTTCCAGCCCAGCTTGTGGTTATCCGCCGGGTAGTCGATGTACTGGATTGCCATCATCCACACCCCGAACAGCAGCCAGAGTGGCGCGGCGATGATGTTCAGCACCGGGATGAAGGAAAGGATGAACAAACCGATCGCACGGGGCAGGAAATAACCGAGCTTGCGCATTTCCCGGGCCAGGGTTCGCGGAATCATGGCGACCAGTTCGCCCCAGCTGAAGGCCGGGAAGTCGTCGGTGCCGCGCACTACCACCTCGACCTTTTCCGCCAGAAAGCCGTTGAACGGCGCGGCGATGATGTTGGCGAGCATGGTGAACGTGAAAAACACCATCAACACCACCAGCACCACAAACAGCGGCCACAGCACATAACTGAGGAAACTCAGCCAATCGGGCAGCGACGGCATCAGCGTATCGACCCACAGGCTGAACTGATGGCCGGCCAGATAGATCAATCCGACGAACAGCACCAGGTTGATCATCAGTGGAAGCAATACAAAAAGGCGCAGGCTGGGGCTGAGAACCAGTTTCAGGCCCTCACGCAGGTATTGCGGGCCGGACAGAACGGGGGCGGGCATAACGTGCTCCGAGCAGAGGGAAAACGCGCCGACCTTACCGGCTTTACCTGACGGGCGAAAGCGCGGCAGCGGCATCGACATTAACTGTAACAAAGGCGTCCTGTTCGTCACGCTGACGGGATAGAGACCACCTATGAGCTGGATTGTTAAACCGTATTTCCTTAATCTTCGCCCCCTCGATACGCTGCACCCAATCTTTTTACAGGACTGTCGAGTTCAAGCCTTCCCCAAGTGCTTTCAATGGTCCTTTTTTATTCCCGCCGGCAACCCGGCGTTCCGCGCCAGGTGTTCCGGGCCGGTCAACAGGAGCAGGTCATGTCTGAAGTCCGTCATTCGCGAGTGATTATTCTCGGTTCCGGCCCTGCCGGTTACAGCGCCGCGGTCTATGCCGCCCGTGCCAACCTCAAGCCACTGCTGATCACCGGCATGCAAGCCGGCGGTCAACTGACCACCACCACCGAAGTCGACAACTGGCCGGGCGACGTCCACGGCCTGACCGGCCCGGCGTTGATGGAGCGCATGAAAGAGCACGCCGAGCGCTTTGAAACCGAGATCGTCTTCGATCACATCAATGCCGTGGACTTCGCTGCCAAGCCGTACACCCTGATCGGCGACAGCGCGACCTACACCTGCGACGCTCTGATCATCGCCACCGGCGCCAGCGCTCGTTACCTGGGCCTGCCGTCGGAAGAAGCGTTCATGGGCAAAGGCGTTTCTGCCTGCGCCACCTGCGACGGTTTCTTCTATCGCAACAAGCCCGTGGCTGTGGTCGGCGGCGGCAACACCGCTGTTGAAGAAGCTCTGTACCTGGCCAACATCGCCAGCACCGTGACCCTGATTCACCGTCGTGAAACCTTCCGCGCCGAGAAGATCCTGATCGACAAGCTCAATGCACGGGTTGCCGAAGGCAAGATCATCCTGAAGCTGAACGCCACCCTGGACGAAGTCCTGGGCGACAACATGGGTGTGACCGGTGCCCGTCTGAAGAACAACGATGGCAGCTTCGACGAAGTGAAAGTCGACGGCGTGTTCATCGCCATCGGCCATACCCCGAACACTTCGTTGTTCGAAGGCCAGTTGACCTTGAAAGACGGCTACCTGGTTGTCCACGGCGGCCGTGACGGCAACGCGACGGCCACCAACCTCGAAGGTATCTTCGCGGCGGGTGACGTGGCTGACCACGTCTACCGTCAAGCCATCACCTCGGCTGGCGCCGGTTGCATGGCGGCCCTGGATGCCGAGCGTTATCTCGACAATCTGCAGAACGCTTGATTCTGATTCTGTAGAAACAAAAAACCGGCTTCGGCCGGTTTTTTTGTGCTCACAAGAAATGTAATCAACCCTGTGGGAGCGAGCCTGCTCGCGAAGACGGACTGACAGTCAACATTGATGTCGC
>NZ_JBSVWS010000066.1:0-27971 GCF_054071155.1 Pseudomonas sp. SDO5532_S415
GGGAGGCGGTCTCGCAGTTGCCATTGATAGCGGCTGACACGGCCCCTTCGCGAGCAGGCTCGCTCCCACAGGTCCGTGCAGACGAAACCGCAAGCCGCCATCACCTAAGAAATGGATATGTACTCAATTCAAATCAAAAGGACAACCCAACCAATCGCGCCGCCAACGCCTTGGCCTGACTCGCCACATCAGTAACAGCCGTACTCTCCCACCAAACCCCACGCAACGGCGGCCCCATGGCAAACAGCCGACTCGCCGCCCGCCCCTCTTCATCCAGCACCGCGCCATCCACCTCTGCCGCAATCCCCAACGCCAACGGCCCCGGCTTGATCAAACCGCGCGCCAGCAACTGCTGTGGCAGCGGCCGCGCAACCCGACGCCAGTCGTATTCAATGCCGCTGGAGTTGATCAGCGCCGCGCCACTGACCACAACGGTTTCAGCTTCACCCCGACGCCGGATGCGAATGCTCACTTCACCGCCAGAAGCAGGCTCAAGCCCTTTGAATGACGCTGCGTGAATCCGCAACCGCCCTTCCCCGTGCAGGCGCGCCACCAATTCGGCGCTCAAGGGTGGCGAGCGATGGTGATGACTCTCCCACCAGGGTCGCACATGCCGCACGAATTGCCGGCGCTGCACGTCGGTGGCCTGGTTCCACAAGCGGCCGATATGCGCCCGCACCGTGTCCAGCGGCGCCTGCCAGTCGATGCCCTGGGCGATGGCGTCGCGGCAATGTCGGCGCAGTTCGCGCAACAGCTGTCGCGGCGTGCGAATGCTGTGATCTTCAGCGAGAAAATCCGCCCAGGCCGGTGGTTGCCGTCGCACATGGGGCAGTAAGCCGTGCCGGGAAAACACCTCGATCGGCCCGCGATGTCCGGCCTGTTCCAGCGACACCACGGCATCGACCATGGTCAGCCCCGAGCCGATGATCAATACCGTCGACTGCGGATCCAGCTGCTGCATCGCCGTCACATCCCACGGATCGAGCGCCGCCGCATTCAAGCCGCTGGACTCGGTTTGCGGCGTGCGCGCGGCGGGAAACATGCCGGTGGCGAGCACGGCAAACGCGCCCTGCAAGCGTTGACCGTCGCTCAAGGTCAACCGCACCGCCTGCGCGTCGGTTTGCAGGTCCACCACCTCGGCCCGCACATGTTCGACCGTCGAACCGTTGCGCGCCCCCACCGCTTGCGCTTCTGTCAGACGCTGCTGCACGTACAGGCCGAAAATCCCCCGGGGTAGAAACAGCTCACTGACCGGCACATGTTGCTCATCCGATTCCGGCCAGCCACCGGCGGCGATGTAGTCGGTCAGCCACTGCGTCAGGTCGTCGGCGTTGTCCGGGTCGACGCTCATGCGTGCCGCATTGCCGTTGAGCGTATGGCCCAACTCCACGGCGCTGTAGGCCTCGCCACGGCCGAGTTCGGCGCGGGGCTCGATCACCAGCACCGAGCGCTTGCCGGGCAGACGCAACAATTGCGCCGCCAGCATCGTGCCACTGAGGCCACCGCCAACGATCAGTACGTCTGCGTGACGGATGGCGTCGGTCGCCTGTCCGTTCTGGATTTCACTCATGCCGTTCTCACTGATCCTAGATAGAAGTCATGCAGATCGCCCCGGGCCAGCAATGCCTCGCTGCTGCCCGACAACACCACCCGCCCGGTGTCGAGGACAAAGGCGCGGGATGCGTACTTGAGCGCCACATTAATGTTTTGCTCGGCAATCAGGAAGCTCACCTGCGCCTCGCGATTGAGCTGGGCGATGATCTCGAAAATCTCCTGGACGATAATAGGCGCCAAACCCATGGAAGGTTCATCGAGCAGTACCAAAGTAGGACGTGTCATCAGCGCCCGGCCGATGGCGACCATCTGCTGTTCGCCGCCGGAGGTCAGCCCGGCCTGGGTCTTGCGCTTGGTTTTCAGCCGCGGGAACCAGGCGTAGATCCGTTCCAGGTCCCGGGCCATGTCCTGCCGGCTCAGGCCCCGGACAAACCCGCCGCTGCGCAGGTTGTCCTCCACCGTCAATTGCGCGAAGACGTGTCGTCCTTCCAGCACATGCACCATTCCTTGGCGTACCCGCACGCTCGGATCGACCCCGGCGGTATCGCGGCCGAGAAACTCGATGCTGCCGCGACTGACCTCGGCCCGCTCGGCGCGCACCAGTCCGGAGATGGCCTTGAGGGTGGTGCTTTTGCCTGCGCCATTGGCCCCGAGCAAGGCGACGATGCCGCCCTTGGGCACCGTCAGCGACACCCCGGCCACGGCCAGGATCGCCCCGTCGTAGATCACCTCGATGTCGTTGACATGCAGCAGGTCATTGGCGGCGATGTCACTAGCGGCTTGGCTCATGGCTTATTCATCCCCGGTGCAGGTGCGTGGCGTCAGGCCTTTTTCCTTGGCGAAGGCCGCGGATTTTTCATCGATCAACGGCCGCAGCAGCGCACGGTCGGCGGCGATCCAGTCGCTGATCAGCGTCCAGTTGGCGCCGTCCCACTGCTGAACCCGCACCGAACCGCCGCCCTCGTGGTCCTTGCAGGACAACTTGAGGTTCTGCATCAAACCGAAGTAGCCCATGTCCTTGAGCCGCGCATCGTCGATGTTCAAGTGTTCCAGCCCCCAGCGCCCTTCCTCACCATTGAGCGGACGCTTGCCGAACTTGCCCTGGGCGGTGCGGATCGCTTCCACCGCCACAGCGGCGTTTACCAGTCCGGAGTTGTAATAGACGCTGCCGAAATTCTTCAGGTCCTTGAGGTCGCTCTTGCCCTTGTCGAGGATGTATTGCTTGAGGCGTTTGTGGATCTCGAAGTCAGTGCCGGCCGGGTACGGGGTCAGTGCCAGATAGCCCTTGGCAGCGGCGCCCGCGGGCAATACGTCCTCGCTGGAACTGGCCCAGATGTCGCCGACAATGTGATCCACCGGGAAACCGAAACGCGCCGCAGTCTTGACCGCCACCGGCGTCGACACACCCCAGGTGCGCAGGAACACCCACTCCGGGTTGAGCTGACGGATCTGTCGCCATTGCGCCGACTGTTCGTTGCCTGGATCGGCCACCGGGATCTGGATGTTCTCGAAACCGTATTTCTCCGCCAGCAGCTTCAGCGGGCCGAGGGTTTCGCGACCGTAGGCCGAGTCGTGGTAGACCGTGGCGATTTTCTTGCCCTTGAGTTTGTCGAACCCGCCTTCGCGCTGGGCGATGTAGTTGATCAGGCTCGACGCCTCGCTGTAGAAGGTCAGCATCACCGGGAAGTTGTACGGGAATACCGTGCCGTCGGTGGCTTCGGTGCGGCCGTAGCCGAGGGTAATCAACGGGATCTTGTCCACCTCCGCCCGTTCGCTCAAGGCATAGGCCGCCGGTGCACCGTTGGGTTGATAGACCGCTACCGGCGCGCCATCCAGGCCCTTCTTGAAGCGCTCGTAGCACTCGATGCCCTTCTCCGCCGTCCACTCGGTCTCGCATTCCTGCCAGACCAGTTTCACGCCGTTGATCCCGCCTTCCACCTCGTTGATGTAGTTCAGGTAATCGATCATCCCGGCCCACACCTGCACACCGCTGGAGGCGTAGGCGCCGACCCGGTAAGTGGCCAACGGGAAGAACTGCTGGTCCGGCGAAGCTGACACCTGTGGCACTGCACTGCCGAAAACCGCCAGCGCCAACGCAGCGCCGACCAGTGAACGTTTCAAGGATGCACGCATGTTGTCTCTCTAATCAGTCGATGGATTCAGAAACGCAGCGGCCAGTGCCTCAGCCGCTCACGAAGGTTGCCCAGCAGGCGGATCAAGCCTTCCGGCTCCTTGATCAGGAACAGGATGATCAGCACGCCGAAGATGATTTTTTGCAGGTTTTGCAGCTGGCCGGCATCCACCGCGCCGCCGAGCAAGGCTTGCCCGGCATGGCTGAGCAGGATCGGCAGCAGGCTGATGAAGGCCGCGCCGACGAAGTTGCCGGCGATGCTGCCCATGCCGCCGATAATGATGATGAACAGGATCTGGAACGACCGATTGATATCGAAGCTGCTGGCACTGGCGGTGCCCAGATAGGCGAAGGCCCACAGGGCACCGGCAATGCCCAGGTAGAACGAACTGACGGCAAACGCCAGATGCTTGTAGCGCGCCACAGGAATGCCGATCACGGCGGCTGCGGTGTCCATGTCGCGGATCGCCATCCAGTTGCGGCCGATCTGGCTTTTCACCAGGTTCACCGCGACCCAGGTCAACAGCAACACCGTCGTCAGCGTCAGCAGATAGCGTCCCACCGGCGTGTTGAGGTCATGGCCGAACAAGGCCAGGTTCGGCGCGGTAATGGTCCCGGAGGAACCGTAGTTGTAGAACCAGGGGAATTTGACGAACAGCCACTCGAGGAAAAACTGCGCCGCCAGGGTGGTGACCATCAGGTAAAAACCCTTGATCCGCGAACTGGGCAGGCCGAACACGAAGCCGACCACGGCGCTGATCAGACCACCGCCGAACAACGCCACCGGCAATCCCGACTCAGGCAGACGCAAGAGAAAACCGTAGGTGGCAAACGCCCCGACCGCCATGAACCCGGCCGCGCCGACCGAGGTCTGGCCGGTGTAGCCGGTGAGCAGGTTCAGGCCAAGTCCGGCCAGGGACAGCACCAGGAATGGAATCAGAATGGCGTTGAGCCAATAGTCATTACCGGTCAGCGGCACCACCACAAAGGCGATCAGCAACAGACCAACCAGACCGTAGGGGATGCGACGCTGAAGCAACACCGCCGGCGCGATTTCACGGGTCAGGGAAATCGACATGGGTTCAGACTCGCTCGATGGCGCGCTCGCCGAACAGGCCGGCGGGACGCAGGTAAAGGAAGGCCAGGGCCAGGACGTAGGCGAACCACGGCGTGATGCCGCCGCCGATCAACGGGCCGATGTAGACCTCGGCGAGGTTCTCCGCCGCACCGACGATCAGCCCGCCGACAATGGCCCCGCCAATCGAGGTGAAGCCGCCGATGATCAACACCGGCAAGGCCTTGAGCACCACCAGCGACAGGGAAAACTGCACCCCTTGCCGCGCACCCCACAGCAGGCCGGCGACCAGCCCGACCACCCCGGCCACCGCCCACACGATCTGCCAGATCCGGTTGAGGTTGATGCCGATCGACAGCGCAGCGGTGGTGTCATCCGCCACCGCCCGCAGCGAGATACCGATGCGGGTCTTGTTGAACAGCAGCGCCAGCACCGTGACCAGCACAAGGGCGGCCGAGGCGGCGAAAAGGTCGAACTGGCTGACCATCATGCCGCCGATGAACAGCGGCACGTCGTCGATCCCCAGGTCCAAAGCCCGCACCTGCGAGCCCATCAGGCCCTGAGCGAGGCCTTCGATGATGAACGACAAGCCGAGGGTCGCCATGAACAGGGTGATCTGCGAGCGATTGACCAGGGGCCGCAGCACCAGCCGTTCGATCAGCAGTGCGCCGATGATCATCACCAGCACCGTCAGCAACAGCGCCAGGACAAAGGGCACGCCCTGATCGTGCAGGCTGACGAAGGTCAGCGCGGCAAACAGCAGCATCGCGCCCTGGGCGAAATTGAACACACCGCTGGCCTTGTAGATCAGCACGAAGCCGATGGCGACCAGCGAGTACATGGTGCCGGCGAGCAACCCGCCGAGCAGGGTTTCAAAGAAGAAGGTCATCAGTGCACCACTCCCAGATACGCCGCGATCACCTCGGGATTGGCCTGCACTTGGGCGGGCGTGCCGTCGCCGACCTTGCGTCCGTAATCCAGCACGACAACGTGATCGGACAGCTCCATGACCACGCCCATGTCGTGCTCGATCAACACCACCGTCGTGCCGAGATCGCGATTGATGTCGGCGATGAAGCGGGCCATGTCCTGTTTCTCTTCGGCGTTCATCCCGGCCATGGGTTCATCGAGCAGCAACAGGCTGGGGCCGGCAATCAGGGCGCGCCCCAGCTCAACCCGTTTTTGCAGACCATAGGACAGGTTGCCCACCGGCACATCGCGCTGGGCTTGCAGGTCGAGGAATTCGAGAATGCCCTGGGCCTGGCGGCGAAACTGTTCGGCTTCACGCCGTGCCCGGGGCAGGTTGAGGGCCTGTTCGATGAAGTGGCTGCGCGAGTGCCGCGACAGGCCGGTGAGGAGGTTGTCGATCACGCTCATTTTTTTGAACAGCGCGTTGTTCTGAAACGTGCGGCCAATGCCCCGGCGCGCGGCGGTCAGCGGGTCGATGCGCTTGAAGGGCTGTTGCTCGAAGACAATCGAACCAGCGTCGAAGCGATACACGCCATTGAGTACATTGAGCAACGAACTCTTGCCCGCGCCGTTGGGGCCGATCAGCGCGCAGATCTCGCCCCGACGGACATCGAAGGACAGTTCGTTGATCGCCTTGACGCCTTTGAAGGACAGGGAAATGCCGCTGACTTGCAGGATGGAATCGGTGGATGTCATGCGATGTCCCGTTTGAATTCGGCGAGCCAGACAGGCGTGGTTTGCGCCGGTGCCGTGCGCGTGGCCTGCCAGATGAACCGCAGGTTGTGAAAGCCCAGCAATCGACGAACGCGGTTCTTGATCAGCCGCTGCAGGCCTTTTTCCGGATGGGCGATGGCCCAGTCGCACAGGCGTCGACGCCAGGTGCCCGGCGCGGCGAGACGGCTGTCGATTTCCGCCGCCAGCCGTTGCAGGCGCTCGGCGGAAAGCAGCAGGCCCGACGGCGCCACTTCGCGACGATCACGACTGGCGCTGCCGGGGCTTTCCGGGAAGGCCAGGGTTTGCCCACTGCTCAGCCAGTGCTCCAGCAACACTGTCAGGCCGTCCTGCCACTGCGTACCCTCCTCGCTCCACAACTGCCCGCCAGAGAGGCCGAGGCGCAGGCGTTGCGGGGGTTCGGCAGACCCAAGCAGCCCGGCGAAATCGAGCAGTGACTGACCGTGGTTGAGCCAGAGTTGCTGTGTTTGCCGCCCCTGGACAAAGGCATGGGTGGGCTGGCTGTGCCACAGGACGTGGTGCAACGCTGGCGCGTCGAGATCGTCTGCGACGGCCAACAACTCACCGCCTACCTGTTGTGCCGCCAGGGCCAGCAGCAACAGGTTGGGCTCAAAGGGACCGCTGACGGCCAGGCGCGAATCCTCGCCGAAACCCTGCTGACGCAAACCATCGGCCAGGCGCTCGACATCACGCAAGGCATCGATCCAGCGCCAGACAAACCATTGCCCGTGGCGCTTGTGGCGCAAGGCCGGTTGCAACGGACTGACCTGCGCCCAATGACGCAACTGCTCCAGCGCCCTGGGCGCGCTGACCTGCCATACCCTGATATCCGCCACCGGCGGACGCTTGAGTTCGTGCACGCTCATGGATTGACCTCCTGTTCATGGGCAAAAGCGTGCGGTGGTCCGCTGGGCTGTGATCTATGCATTGTGGGAGCGAGCCCGCTCGCGAAGAGGCCATCACATTCAACATCTTCACTGACTGACACACCGCTTTCGCGAGCAGGCTCGCTCCCACAATCAATGGCGATAGACGCCAAACCTGTGAATGACTGCGCGCCCCTGTGGGAGCGAGCCCGCTCGCGAAGAGGCCTCACTTTCAACATCTTCATTGACCGCTACACCGCCTTCGCGAGCAGGCTCGCTCCCACGGGGGCATGTGCTGGATTCAGGCAGACACCGCTTTCTTCTCCTGCTGCCGCAACCCCGCCAGATCGCGATAGCCACTGCCCGGATGTATCTGGGGCAATCTCGCCCCTTCCCCGAACAACTTCTCGCGCAAGGTCCCCGGTGCATATTCGGTCTTGTACACCCCGCGCTTCTGCAACTCCGGCACCAGCAGTTCCACGGCATCGATGAAGGTTTCGTGGGTCAGTGCGTAGGCCAGGTTGAAGCCGTCCACATCGGTCTCCTCAACCCATTCCTGCAACAGATCCGCGACGGTTTCCGGGCTGCCGACAAACAACGGGCCGAAACCGCCGATGCCCACCCAGTCCGCCAGTTCGTTAGGCGTCCAGACCTTGTTCGGATCCGCTGTGGAGAACGCCTCGACCGCCGACTGAATGGCATTGGTATGCACATGCTTGAGCGGCTCATCCGGCTTGAACTGGCTGAAATCGATCCCTGTCCAGCCCGAGATCAACGCCATGGCGCCTTCGTAGCTGACCCAGGTCTTGTATTCCTCGAACTTGGCTTTCGCCTTGGCATCGGTCTCGCCGAGGATCACCGTTTGCAGGTTGAAGATCAGGATCTTCGACGGATCGCGCCCGGCCTCTGCCGCGCGACGACGGATGTCCGCGACGGTCTTCTTCAACAGCACTTTCGACGGCGCAGCGACGAATACGCACTCGGCATGTTCGGCGGCGAACTGCTTGCCTCGGCTCGACGCACCGGCCTGGTAGAGTACCGGGGTGCGTTGCGGCGAGGGTTCGCACAGGTGAATGCCCGGCACCTGGAAGTGCTTGCCGAGGTGCCGGATCTCATGGATTTTGCTCGGGTCGCTGAACACCCGACGTTCACGGTCGCGCAGGATTGCACCCTCTTCCCAGCTGCCTTCCCACAGCTTGTAGCAAACCTCCAGGTACTCCTCGGCGAAGTCGTAACGGGCATCGTGTTCGGTCTGGGTTTTCTGCCCGAGGTTCTTCGCGCCGCTCTCGAGGTAGGAAGTGACGATGTTCCAGCCGGCACGGCCCTTGGTCAGGTGGTCAAGGGTCGACAGGCGCCGGGCGAACGGGTACGGATGCTCGAACGACAGCGACGCGGTCAGGCCAAATCCCAAATGCTCGGTGACCAGCGCCATCGGCGGGATCAATTGCAGCGGATCGTTGACCGGCACCTGCGCCGCCTGACGAATCGCCGCATCGCCATTGCCGTTGTAGACGTCGTAGATACCCAGCACATCGGCGATGAACAAACCGTCGAACTTGCCCCGTTCAAGGATCTTCGCCAGATCAGTCCAATACTCCAGATCCTTGTATTGCCACGAGCGATCCCGTGGATGCGCCCACAGCCCCGGCGACTGGTGGCCGACGCAGTTCATGTCAAAAGCGTTGAGACGAATTTCACGGGCCATCAAATGGCTCCCTTTACAGAGGCAGGAAAAATGGGCGGATGAATGCCGTTGAGGCGGAAGTTGCCGATCAAGTGAAGTTTCCAGCGCAGCGGATCGTCCAGCGAACCGGGCAACGCGGTGCGCTGGCCGGTGAGTTCGAATTCGGCGTCACTGACGGTGCTCAGGGCATCAAAGCTGGCCAGATGGGATTCGGCGATGGCGATGCTGGTTTCAATATCGTCCTGCTGACCGGCCAGAAATGCTTCGGCGCGCTCCAGCAGCGCGGCGGCCACCTCGACGCGGATCTGCAAGTCGCCGAAACGGCTGATCACGTAAGGGTCATCCGTGGCCTGAGTGTGCTGGCGAACGAACCGCAGGGTCGCATCGAGCAAACTGCGGGCGTTGTGCAAGTCGTGCTGACTTTTCGCCAGGGGCTGTCCGGCGGCTATGGGTTGGGTCAAGGCGTTCATGGGGAGCTCCTCAGTTCCAGGCGTGGCGCGCGGGCTTCACGCCGTTGAGCAGGTAGTTACCGATCAGATGGAATTTCCAGCGCGCGGGGTCGTGCAGGGTGTGAGTCCGGGCGTTGCGCCAGTGGCGGTCGAGGTTGTACTTGCCCGACACCGAGCGGGTGCCGGCCAGTTCGAACAGCTTGCTGCTGGCGAGCAAAGCGATCTCGGCAGACAAGACCTTGGCCTGGGCCACCACCACCGAGGCATGGGCCACGGTGTCTTCATTGGCCTCTTGCAACGCAGCGTCGATGGCCTGGCCGGCCTTTTTCAGGATTGCTTCGGTGCCGTGGACCCGCCATTCCAGATCGCCGATGGCAGCGATGCTGAACGGGTCCTGCCACCCGTGATCCTGCTGACTGTCGATCCATGGCCGCGCTTCACGGGCGTAGCGCTTGGTTTCTTCCAGGGCACCGACGGCAATGCCGGTGTCTACGGCGGCCTGGATGATTTGCGAGATCGGGCCGTCGGCGGTCGGCTCATCAAAGGCCTTGTGCGCCGGGATTACCGCACTGAGCGGAACCCGGACCGCGTTCAGGGTCACGCCGCCGCTGGCGGTGGTGCGTTGGCCGAAACCGTCCCAGCTGTCGATCACGGTCAAACCGGGGTTGTCGCGCTCGATGAAGGCAATGAACGCCTGGTTGTGTTCATTGACCGCCACCGCCGGCACGATGTGCGCAAACAAGGCACCGGTGCAGTAGAACTTCTCGCCGTCGATTTGCGCGGTGCCGTCGTTGAAGCGGATGCGGGTTTCGAAAGCCCCGGCGTTTTTGCTTTTCGATTCGGAGAAGGCATTACCAAAACGGTACCCCTGCAAGACTTTGCCGAAGTAGTACTGCTTCTGCTCCTCGGTGGCGGTCTGCAGGAGGATGTCGAGCACACCCAGGTGGTTTTGCGGGATCTGGCCGAGGGACGAGTCGGCGGCGGAAATGATCTTGATCACTTCGGCGACGGTCACATACGACACTCCGGCGCCGCCGTAAGCCTTCGCAATGGTGATACCCCAGAGGCCGCTGGCGGAGAACTCGTCAAGCTCGTCGACCGGCAATCGGCGCTCGCGATCTCGCAAGCTGGCGTCGACGGCGAAGCGCGCCGCCAGCTTGTGGGCGACGGCAATCGCTTCCGCATCCGAGCGGATCACATGGGCAGTGCGGGTGGATTGGGCTGGGTTGTCATGGGCCGACTCCGGGTTCTGGGTGAATGCACCAGAGCTTTTGCAGGAGTCGTGCCTGAAATTTAATTCGTTATTTATCAGATAGTTAGCGAATCATTCAAGAAAGCCTTACAGGTCTAGAACAGCAAAGTGTTTATCCAGTGTTGATCGACCAACACTTCAGATCACCACGTTGCGCACAAAGCGCACCGCCACCGGCCCATCGTTGCGATAGGAATGCGGCTGGTTGCTGGCGAACATGAAGAACTCGCCGGCGCTGATGCGGTGGGGCACGTCGCCGACCATCAGGGTCAGGCAGCCTTCGAAGACATAAAACTGTTCGCTCCAGCCATCGGCATCAGGCTCCGAAGGGTAGTGCTCGCCGGGTTCGAGGCGCCATTCCCAGAGTTCGACTTCCCGGGTCGCGTTGGCCTTGGCCAGCAATACCGCCTTGCTGCCGGGGATCGTGCCGGCCCAGGCCAGTTCGTTGATGCGGCTGTGGTCGCGCACTTCCGGGGCCTGGATCAGGTCGCTGAAGGCTACGTCCAGCGCCTCGGCCACGCGGTCGAGGGTGGTCAGGCTGACGTTCTTTTCGCCGGCCTCGATGGCCACCAGCATGCGGCGGCTGACCCCGGACTTCTCCGCCAGGGCGGTCTGGCTCATATCGGCGGCATGGCGCAAACGGCGAACGTTCTGGCTGACGTGCTGAAGGACCGAAGCCCGTTGCGTGGAATCTTTGTGCACTATATTGCTCACTTGGTGGTGTTGCGCAGTATACTGCCCAACTTCGGGCGCATTGTGCGTCCCCCTCAAATAGTGTGCAAGATCATGACGTCGGTGAACTCCCCCCAGGCTTCCTCCCGTTTCCTGCGGCTCAGCAAGGCTGAGTGCGTGCTGGTGTTGATCACCATGGTCTGGGGCGGGACCTTTCTGCTGGTCCAGCATGCGATGACCGTCAGCGGCCCGATGTTTTTCGTCGGCCTGCGCTTTGCCGCTGCCGCGAGCATCGTCGCCCTGTTTTCCTGGCGCAGCCTGCGGGAACTGACCTTGTTCGAACTCAAGGCCGGGGCCTTTATCGGCGTGGCGATCATGCTCGGCTACGGCTTGCAGACCGTCGGCCTGCAAAGCATTCCCAGCAGCCAGTCAGCGTTCATCACCGCGTTGTACGTGCCTTTTGTGCCGTTGCTGCAATGGCTGGTGCTGGGGCGTCGTCCGGGCTTGATGCCCAGCATCGGGATCATGCTGGCGTTTACCGGTTTGATGCTGCTGTCGGGGCCTTCCGGCGCGGCGTTGAATTTCAGCCCCGGTGAAATCGCCACACTGATCAGCGCCATCGCCATTGCCGCAGAGATCATCCTGATCAGCAACTTTGCCGGTCAGGTCGATGTGAAACGGGTGACGGTGGTGCAACTGGCGGTCACGTCGCTGCTGTCGTTCCTGATGGTGGTGCCGACTCAGGAGCACATTCCTGACTTCTCCTGGTTGCTGTTGTGCAGTGCGCTGGGGTTGGGCGCGGCCAGTGCGGCGATCCAGGTGGCGATGAACTGGGCGCAGAAAAGCGTCTCGCCAACCCGCGCGACCCTGATCTATGCCGGCGAGCCGGTGTGGGCCGGGATTGTCGGGCGCATTGCCGGGGAGCGGTTGCCGGCGATTGCGTTGGTGGGGGCGGGATTGATCGTGGCGGCGGTGATTGTCAGTGAGTTGAAGACCAAGGGTAAGGTTGCCGCGACGGAGGAAGAACTGGAGCGCGAAACTCAAGGTTAAACCGCCGGTTCTGTTGTGTCAGGCAGATCGCATTCGCGAGCAGGCTCACTCCCACAGTTGGAATGCGTTCCCCTGTGGGAGCGAGCCTGCTCGCGAAGGGGCCGGACCCGCTGAACACAGCCCTTTGAAACAATGTTAAACAAGGATTTTCCGTCTACCTTGTAGGATTCTGCGACAGCTTGGCGTTTGGTGATCCGGGAGCTGGCACGTATGATGCTTCACAAACTTCCGCAGATTAGAAGCCTATGTCCCTGATAGTTCTACTGCTTCTGCCTTTTTTAGGCAGCTGTCTGGCAGCCGTGCTGCCACACAACGCGCGTAATACCGAATCCCTCCTGGCGGGCCTGGTTGCCCTGGTCGGCACCGTCCAGGTCGCCCTCCTGTACCCGCAAATCGCCGATGGCGGCGTGATCCGCGAAGAGTTCTTCTGGCTGCCGAGCCTGGGCGTGAACTTCGTCCTGCGCATGGACGGCTTTGCCTGGCTGTTCTCGATGCTGGTGCTGGGTATCGGCACGCTGGTGTCGCTGTACGCCCGCTACTACATGTCGCCGGACGATCCGGTGCCGCGCTTCTTCGCGTTCTTCCTGGCGTTCATGGGCGCCATGCTCGGGCTGGTGATCTCCGGCAACCTGATCCAGATCGTGTTTTTCTGGGAGCTGACCAGCCTCTTCTCGTTCCTGTTGATCGGCTACTGGCACCACCGCTCCGATGCCCGGCGCGGCGCCTACATGGCGCTGATGGTCACCGGGGCCGGCGGGTTGTGCCTGCTGGCGGGGGTCATGCTGCTTGGCCATGTGGTGGGCAGCTATGACCTGGACAAGGTCCTGGCCGCCGGCGACCTGATTCGCGCACACGCCCTCTACCCCATCCTGCTGCCCCTGATCCTGATCGGCGCGCTGAGCAAAAGCGCACAATTCCCCTTCCATTTCTGGCTGCCCCACGCCATGGCCGCGCCGACACCGGTCTCGGCCTATCTGCACTCGGCGACCATGGTAAAAGCCGGGGTATTCCTGCTGGCGCGGCTGTGGCCGTCGCTGTCGGGCAGCGAAGAATGGTTCTACATCGTCAGCGGCGCCGGGGCTTGCACCCTGTTGCTGGGCGCCTATTGCGCGATGTTCCAGAACGACCTCAAGGGCCTGCTGGCCTACTCGACGATCAGTCACCTGGGCCTGATCACCCTGCTGCTGGGCCTCAACAGTCCGCTGGCAGCGGTGGCCGCGGTGTTCCACATTCTCAATCACGCCACGTTCAAGGCCTCGCTGTTCATGGCCGCCGGAATCATCGACCACGAAAGCGGCACCCGCGACATTCGCCGGCTCAATGGCCTGTTCAAGCTGATTCCGTTCACCGCCACTCTGGCCATGGTCGCCAGCGCCTCGATGGCTGGCGTGCCGTTGCTCAACGGCTTTCTGTCCAAAGAGATGTTCTTCGCCGAAACCGTGTTCATCAACGCCACGGCCTGGATCGAAGCGACCTTGCCAATCGTTGCAACCATCGCCGGCACCTTCAGCGTCGCCTATTCCCTGCGCTTCACTGTGGATGTGTTTTTCGGCCCGACTGCCACCGACCTGCCCCACACCCCGCACGAGCCGCCGCGCTGGATGCGCGCCCCGGTCGAATTGCTGGTATTCGCGTGCCTGGTGGTGGGGATTTTCCCGGCACAAGTGGTCGGCCCCTTGCTCGCCGCTGCCGCGCTGCCGGTGGTGGGCGGCACGTTGCCGGAGTACAGCCTGGCAATCTGGCACGGTTTGAACGCGCCGATGATCATGAGCCTGATCGCCATGTCCGGCGGCATCGTGCTGTACCTGCTGCTGCGTAAACAACTCAAGCGCGGGCGCTTCCACTACCCGCCGCTGATTGGCCGCTTCAACGGCAAGCGTCTGTTCGAGCGCAGCCTGGTGATCAAGATGCACCTGGCCCGACGCCTGGAGCGGCGGATCAGCACCCGGCGCCTGCAAACCCAACTGTTCCTGATGGTGCTCGCCGCCGTGCTGGCCGGGCTGATCCCGATGCTGCACAGCCATTTGAGCTGGGGCGACCGGCCGAAAATTCCGGGCTCGATCGTGTTTGTCATCCTGTGGCTGTTGGCGATTGCCTGCGCCCTGGGTGCCGCCTGGCAGGCCAAGTACCACCGTCTCGCCGCCCTGACCATGGTCAGCGTCTGCGGCCTGATGACCTGCGTGACCTTCGTCTGGTTCTCGGCGCCGGACCTGGCCCTGACGCAACTGGTGGTCGAAGTGGTGACCACGATCCTGATCCTGCTGGGATTGCGCTGGCTGCCGCGACGGATCGAAGAGGTCTCGCCATTGCCGAGCAGCCTGCGCAAGGCTCGTATCCGGCGGATCCGCGACTTGCTGCTGTCGACCGTGGTCGGCGGCGGCATGGCGTTGCTGTCCTACGCGATGCTGACGCGCCAGACGCCGAACGACATTTCCTCCTTTTACCTGAGCCGTGCCCTGCCCGAAGGCGGTGGCAGCAACGTGGTCAACGTGATGCTGGTGGACTTCCGCGGCTTCGACACCCTCGGCGAAATCACCGTGCTGGCGGCGGTGGCGCTTACCGTATTCGCCCTGTTGCGCCGTTTCCGCCCGCCGAAAGAAAGCATGCAGTTGCCGGCCCAGCAGCGCTTGCTGGCGCCCGACGTGGTCACCGACCTGGTCAACCCGCGTCACGCCAGCGATACCGCGCTGGGTTTCATGATGGTCCCGGCGGTGCTGGTGCGCCTGCTGTTGCCGATTGCCCTGGTGGTGTCGTTCTACCTGTTCATGCGCGGCCATAACCAACCCGGCGGCGGTTTCGTCGCGGGGCTGGTGATGTCGGTGGCGTTCATCCTGCAATACATGGTGGCCGGCACCCAGTGGGTCGAGGCGCAGATAAGCCTGCGACCGTTGCGCTGGATGAGCACCGGCCTGGTGTTCGCCACGGTCACCGGCGTCGGTGCGATGGTGGTCGGCTATCCGTTCCTGACCACCCACACCTGGCATTTCCACTTGCCGTTGCTGGGCGACATCCACCTGGCCAGCGCGCTGTTCTTCGACGTCGGCGTGTACTCGGTGGTGGTCGGTTCGACGCTGCTGATCCTCACCGCCCTCGCCCACCAATCGGTCCGGGGTCACAAGACCGCCGCCCAACCCAAACCCCTCGCCATCAAGGAGGCCGTCTGATGGAAGAAGTCATCGCAATCGCCATCGGCGCACTGGCCGCGTCCGGCGTCTGGCTGATCCTGCGGCCACGGACATTCCAGGTGGTCATGGGTCTGTGCCTGCTGTCCTATGGCGTCAACCTGTTCATCTTCAGCATGGGCAGCCTGTTCATCGGCAAGGAGCCGATCATCAAGGACGGCGTGCCGCAGGACCTGCTGCATTACACCGACCCGCTGCCGCAGGCGCTGGTGCTGACCGCGATCGTCATCAGCTTCGCCATGACCGCGCTGTTTCTGGTGGTCTTGCTGGCCTCCCGGGGCCTGACCGGCACCGACCATGTGGATGGCCGGGAGCCTAAAGAATGAATGCGATGACGCACTTGATCGCGGCACCGATCCTGCTGCCGCTGTTGACCGCCGCCATCATGCTGATGCTCGGCGAAAAACACCGTCCGCTCAAAGCCAAAATCAACCTGTTCTCCAGCCTGATGGGGCTGGGCATTTCGCTGTTGCTGCTGCAATGGACGCAAACCACCGGCGTGCCCGGTTCCATCGGCGTGTACCTGCCGGGCAACTGGCCAGTGCCGTTCGGCCTGGTGCTGGTGGTCGATCGTCTGTCGGCGCTGATGCTGGTGCTGACCGGGATCATCGGCGTCAGTGCCCTGCTATTCGCCATGGCGCGCTGGGACAGTGCCGGTTCGAGCTTCCACGCGCTGTTCCAGATTCAGTTGATGGGCCTGTATGGCGCCTTCCTGACCGCGGACCTGTTCAACCTGTTCGTGTTCTTCGAAGTGCTGCTGGCCGCGTCCTACGGATTGATGCTGCACGGTTCGGGTCGGGCGCGGGTGTCGTCGGGGCTGCATTACATCTCGATCAACCTGCTGGCTTCGACCCTGTTCCTGATCGGTGCGGCGTTGATCTACGGTGTCACCGGCACCCTGAACATGGCCGACCTGGCACAGAAGATCCCCTTGGTATCGGAGGCCGATCGCGGGCTGCTGCACGCCGGCGCGGGCATTCTGGCCGTGGCGTTCCTGGCCAAGGCCGGGATGTGGCCGCTGAACTTCTGGCTGGTGCCGGCGTATTCCTCGGCGAGCGCGCCGGTGGCGGCCATGTTCGCGATCATGACCAAGGTCGGCGTCTATACCTTTTTGCGCCTGTGGACCCTGCTGTTTTCCGGCCAGGCCGGGGCGTCGGCGTACTACGGCGGTGACTGGCTGATCTACGGCGGCATGGCAACCATCGTCTGCGCGGCCGTGGCGATTCTCGCCGCGCAACGCCTGGAACGCATGGCCAGCCTGAGCATTCTGGTGTCGGCGGGGATTCTGCTGTCGGCCATCGGTTTCGCCCAGCCCAACCTGATCGGCGCGGCGCTGTTCTATATGGTCAGCTCGACCCTGGCCTTGAGTGCGCTGTTCCTGCTGGCCGAGTTGATCGAGCGTTCGCGCTCGGCCAACGAAATCCCGCTGGAGGATGAAAACGAGATGCTGCCAAGACCGTTGGAATCGTTGCATCCGGCCAAGGGCGTCAACCTCGACGATGATCAGAAAGCCGTGGTCGGCCAGGTGATTCCCTGGACCATGGCGTTCCTCGGCTTGAGCTTCATTGCCTGCGCACTGTTGATCGTCGGCATGCCGCCGCTCTCCGGCTTCATCGGCAAACTCGGGTTGCTCAGCGCCCTGCTCAATCCACTGGGCCTGGGCAATGGCAGTGACGCGCCGATCTCCAATGCCGCGTGGGGCTTGCTGGCGTTGCTGATCCTCTCCGGCCTGGCCTCGCTGGTGGCTTTTTCGCGGCTGGGCATCCAGCGTTTCTGGACACCGACAGAACGGCCGTCGCCGGTGCTGCGTCGCCTGGAATGCGTGCCGATCTTCGCCCTGCTGGGCTTGAGCATTGCACTGACCTTCAAGGCAGAACCGCTGTTGCGCTACACCCAGGCCGCCGCCGATGCCTTGAACAACCCGCAACAGTACGTGGCGGCCGTGCTCGGCACCCGGGTCGTTCCAAACCCGCAGGCCCGGGCTGCGCTGCTGGAGGTACAACCATGAAGCGTCTGTTTCCCGCGCCGTGGCTGTCGCTGGCCCTGTGGTTATTGTGGTTGGTGCTGAACCTGTCGATGAGCCCCGGCAACTTGCTGTTGGGCGCCGTGCTGGGTTTCTGCGCACCCTTGATGATGCGCAAATTGCGCCCGCTGCCGGTTCGCATTCGCCGCCCGGGGGTGATCCTGCGCCTGTTCCTGGTGGTGGGTCGCGATGTTGTGGTGTCCAACCTGGCCGTGGCCTGGGGCGTGCTCAACGCCGGCCGCCGTCCACCGCGCTCGCGGTTTATCAAGGTGCCGCTGGACCTGCGCGACGCCAACGGGCTGGCGACGCTGTCGATGATCTGCACCGTGGTGCCGGGTACGGTCTGGTCGGAGCTGGCGCTGGACCGCAGCATTCTGTTGCTGCACGTCTTCGATCTGGACGACGAAGCGCCGTTCATCGAGCACTTCAAGGCGACGTACGAGCGCCCGTTGATGGAGATATTCGAATGAGCACCCTGTTGTCGAATGCGATCATGCTGAGCCTGTTCCTGTTTTCCGTGGCGATGATCCTGACCCTGGTGCGCCTGTTCAAGGGGCCGTCGGCCCAGGACCGGGTTCTGGCGCTGGACTACCTGTACATCATCGCCATGCTGATGATGCTGACCCTGGGCATCCGCTATGCCAGTGACACGTACTTCGAGGCGGCGTTGCTGATCGCGCTGTTCGGCTTCGTCGGCTCGTTTGCCCTGGCGAAATTCCTGCTGCGCGGCGAGGTGATCGAATGACGTCTGAACTGTCGTTGTGGGTGGAAATCCCGGTGGCGATCCTGCTGGTGCTCGGCAGCCTGTTCGCGCTGATCGGCGCCATCGGCCTGGTGCGGATGAAGGACTATTTCCAGCGCATGCACCCGCCGGCCCTGGCCTCGACATTGGGTGCGTGGTGCGTGGCGCTGGCCTCGATCATCTACTTTTCGGCACTCAAGTCCGGGCCGGTGCTGCACGCCTGGTTGATTCCGATCTTGCTGGCGATTACCGTGCCGGTGACCACGCTGCTGCTGGCGCGGGCGGCGTTGTTCCGCAAGCGCATGGCTGGGGATGATGTGCCGGCTGAGGTGAGTAGTCGGCGTACCGAAAGCGGGAGTTAAGTTCAGGGGTTTGGGTTGTTTTGCCCGGCTTCTTCGCGAGCAGGCTCGCTCCCACAGGAGATGTGCGCTCCATTGTGGGAGCGAGCCTGCTCGCGAAAGCGTCAGCCTGGGCAACTCAAACCCAGGCAACCGCCAACAACCCCGCCCCCAACACCACGCACAGCGGCGAATAGACCCAGGTATCCCACTGCGCAAACCGGGAATCCTTGATCTCCTTGAAAAACCCCACCAGCTCCGAATCGCCAATCGCCCGGGCGAACAACAGGATCGCAATCGCACTGATCACCCATTGCAACGCCCGATGCTGTACCTGCGGCAGCCACCAGCCGACCCGCAAGCACACCAACAGCGCAATCACCAGCAACGCGGCGGCTACCAGCAGGGTGATCCAGCCTTGCGGCTCAAAAGCCGGATGCAACTGCACTCCGCCCTCCACCGGCACCTGGGGCACAGCGGCCACCGTCGCCCACTCCCCCCCCAACGCCCAATACACGTGTACCAAACTGATCGCTGCAAATATCGTCACCAGCCATTGAGCCAACGCAAAGGTCATGGTTGAAGATCCTTGAAAGAGATTTGGACAGAATCATCCTAGTCGGCATTTTTTGAAGTGCACGACCGGTCGGCGGTGGAGTAAAGTGCCGCCCCATGAAATTCTCCCGAACCGATCGCTCACTGTTGGCCTGGACGCTCTACTGCTGCGTTCTGCTCAACGTGTTCGCCTGCAGCATCGGTCACGGGCAAATGGTCGGGATGCAGCTCAACGGTATCGGCGGCCAATTCTGTACGGTCGATCCGGCCACCCAGGCACCGGTCTCGACCAATTCCTCCCAGGACCAGCTGCCGACGCTGTCCAAGTCCTTCGGCTGCCCGTTGTGCTCCACCGGGGGCATGGGACCGGCGTTCAATTCCAGCCTGACCCTGGCGATCCTTCCCGAGCAACACAGCCCGCCATTGGCGCCGATCGCCAGTGCCGACCTCCCTGCCCGCTTCATCTGGCCCGCGGCCAATCCGCGCGCGCCGCCGCTCGCCTGAATCTCTTCGCCTCTACCGACCAGCCCACTTCGCCAACGCGAGGCGTTTGCGTGTGCGCTGCTTGCTAACCGAGCATTCAGGATTCATCGATGACACGTTTTTCTTTCGTTACCAGCCCTTTGCTGGCGAGCCTGTTCGGCTGCCTGTCCGTTAATGCCTGGGCGCAATCCACAGTCGATCTCGCCCCCATCACCATTGATGGCGATCAAAACGCCGCGTCCGGCCTCAACATCGACCAGTCCAGTGGCATGGCCTCGCGCCTGGGTTTGAGCGTGCGGGAAACCCCGGCCTCGGTGGCCATCGCCAACCGCAACGACATCGAGCGCCACGGCGCACAGAACTTCCAGGACGCCGCCAACACCCTGCCCGGCGTGAATGCCAGCGCACCGCCGGGCTTCGGCGGCTTCGTCTCGTACCGGGGCTTCACCAGCAGCCAAATCACCCAGATGTTCAACGGCGTCAATGTGTCCGGCGGTCTCGCCCGGCCGGTGGATGCGTGGATTTATGACCGGGTGGAACTGGTTGGCGGTCCATCGTCGCTGATCAATGGGGCCGGCTCCGTGGGCGGCTCGCTGAATTACGTGACCAAACTGGCGACCCGTGAAGAGCAGGCGTTGGAAGGCCGGGTCAGCTACGGCACCTACGACACCACAGAAACCGCCTTCGGCCTGAATCACGCACTCAGCGAGGCCGGCGCGGACGTGCAGCATTACGCCCGCCTCGACGTCAGCCACAACACCGGCAACGGCTACATCGACCGCCAGGAGCGCGATGCCTGGAGCGTGGCGTTCTCGCTGCTCAGCGACCTGACGCCGAACCTGTCCCACACCCTGGCCCTGGAATACCAGGACGAGCACGAAGACAGTCCCTACTGGGGCACTCCCGTGCTCAACCCCAAGGCCGGTGAGCTGAAAATCGACAAACACAACCACTTCAACAACTACAACGTCGAGGACGGCCGCTACGAGCAACGGACGATCTGGGTGCGCTCGATCATCGACTACCGGATCAACGACAGCACCACCTTGCGTAACATGCTTTACCACCTCGACAGCCAGCGCGATTACCGCAATCTGGAGACCTATCAGTACAACGCCGACAACAGCGCGGTGAACCGCTCCACGGCGTATCAGGTGCGGCATCAGGGCGAGCAGAACGGCAACCAGTTCGAACTGCGTCACGACAACACGCTGCTGGGGCTGGCGACCACTTGGTCCGGTGGCTTCGAGTACAAGGTCAACCAGACCACCAACTCACCCCTGAACGTCAAAGGCGCCAGCACTGTCGATCCGGATAACTATGAGCCAGGTCACTTCTACGACATTCCCGGCACTCAACAGGGTTTCATCAGCGACAAAACCAATGAGGTCACCACCAAAGCCTTGTTTGTCGAGAATCGCCTGGCGCTCACCGACAAGCTGTCGTTGCTCACCGGCCTGCGCTACGACGACATCGACCTGGACGTGACCAACCATCGCGTCGTGACCGCGAGCAATCCACGGCACCTCAAGCGCAGCTGGGAACCGGTGACCGGGCGGGTCGGCCTGACTTACCAGATCCTGCCTTCGGCGAATGTCTACGCGCAGTACAGCACCGCCGCCGAACAGCCCAATGGCACGCAAGACTTTGACGTGTCCACGGGCAAGCAGTGGGAGATCGGCAGCAAGTTCGATTATCTGGACGGTCGCGGTGCAGCGACGGTGGCAGCCTATACGATCGAGCGCAAGGACTTCGCGGTGACCGACCCGCTGGACCCGACCTTGAGCATTCCGGTAGGTCAGCAAACCTCCAAAGGCATCGAAGTGGCCAGCTCACTGCGGGTCACCGACAAGCTGTTGGTCGAAGGCAACTTCGCCTGGGTCGATGCCCGGTACGACGAATTCACTGAGAAGAATGCGGCCGGCGTGGTGGTTTCACGCAAGGGCAACACGCCGACCAATGTGCCGGACCGGGTGGGCAATCTGTGGCTGACCTATGACTTCGCGCCGCAATGGCAAGGGGGTGTCGATGCACGCTACGTGGCGTCGGTGTTTGCCGACAGCGCCAACACCATGACCGTGCCGTCGTACACGCTGTTCGGTTCGTTTCTGAGCTACAAGGTTGATCGACACACCACCGTTACCGGCCGGGTGCGCAACCTGACCAACGAGGTGTATGCCGAGTTTGCCCATGTATCGCCGGCGTACTATTTGGGTACGCCGCGGACTTTTGAGCTGGCGGTGCAGACCAGGTTTTAAAAGCAAAAGCTTCGCGAGCAAGCCCGCTCCCACAGGTGATCTGTGAACGCCACATATCCCCTGTGGGAGCGAGCCTGCTCGCGAAGGCGGCTTCGAATTCACCCCCATCACTTCAACTCAGCAGCCACCTTGTCCGCCACATCCTTGGGCACCCAGGCCTTCCACACATCCGGATGCTTCTTCATGAACTCCTGCGCTGCCTGGCGCGGCGGGGTGTGTTTTTCGCTCATATCCGCCAAGGCCTTGTTCAAGGGATCGATGGGAAAGTCGACCTTGGCGAAGAACTCGGCAATCTGCGGATACTGCTTCTGGAAGGGTGTGGACACACCGATGGACAGTTTCGAGGGCAGCGAACGGGTGGGCTTTGGGTTCGGGTTGTCGGCGTCGGTCAGGGTTTTCCAGGCTTCGGCGTCGAATGGCGGCTCTTCCAGCTGAATCAGTTTGAAGCGGCCGAGCAACGGCGTGGGCGACCAGTAATAGAACAGCACCGGTTTGCCCCGGCGGATCGACGAACTGATCTCGGCATCCAGCGCCGCCCCCGAACCGCTGCGGAAGTTCACGTAGCTGTCATCCAGGCCGTACGCCTTGAGCTTTTGCTTGTTGACCACTTCCGAGGTCCAGCCAATGGGGCTGTTGAGGAAGCGTCCCTTGTTCGGCGCTTCCGGGTCCTTGAACACGTCCTTGTATTTGGGCAGATCGCTGACACTGCGCAGGTCCGGCGCCATCGGCTTGATGCCCTTGGCCGGGTCGCCCTTGATCACGTATTCCGGTACCCACCAGCCTTCGGTGGCGCCCTTGACCGTATCGCCGAGGCTGGCAACCTTGCCTTCGGCCTCGGCCTTGACCCACACCGGACTGCGCCCGGCCCACTCTTCGCCAATGACCTGAATGTCATTGTTGGCCAGGGCGGTTTCCAGGGTGATGGTGGTGCCTGGCAACGTGTCCGTGGGCAGGCCGTAGCCCTTCTCGACAATGATCCGCAGGATATCGGTGATCAGGCTGCCGCTTTCCCAGTTCAGATCAGCAAAATGGATCGGCGCCTGGGCGGCCAGCACCGGAACGGGTGACGCCAACAATCCGCAAGTGGCCAGGACAGCAGCCAGCAACCGTCGAATACCTTTCATGCTTTTGCACCTCGTGCTGATCACAGCAATAGCAGGATGGCCAGGCAGAAGACCGCAAAGCCTCTGAAACTTCAGTCAATTGACTGTAGTAGAGGTTCCTGTTTTCGAGGGACTCGGATTAATTTTCGGAATTTTCCTGCAAAAGCACCAGTTCTCGTCTGACCATGCTGGCGTACTCCGCCGGACGCAATGCATAGAGCTGTGAGGCCACCCAATTCAGCCAGGCTCCCTGCAGAACAGGCTTGTGCTCGAACAGCCTCAGGGCTTCGGCTTGGGCACTGGCCTGATTCTGCTGGTGGAAGTCGGCGCGGGTCAGGTTCATCACTCGCTGGCCTTGAACATCACCAGTTCGCCTTTGCGCCACTTGGCGGCCTTGGCGGTCACAGCCTTGAGCGTCTTGGTCAGGCCTTCCTGCAATTGCTGGTGGGCGGCGAACACCGTCACCACGCTGTGACCTTCCTTGAATATCACCGCCTGGCCATCGGCGGTGGTCACAAAGGCGTAGTCGCCCAGGCCGTAGACCGTCAGTTTGATTTCGCGGAACTTGATTTCCAGCTTGCCGCCTTCGCGACTCGGCAGGACCGAGGCGCTGAAATGGTCGCCGACCTTGAGTTTGAGCCCCGGCTTGTCGTCCACCACCAGCGCCGATTCGGTGTCGATTTCGGCGACGTAGATGCCTTCGGCGTTCTGTTCGGTGATGTAAACGAAACGTGACTGAAACTGTTTAACCAGCTTTGCGCGCAAATCACCCAGCACGAACAAAGCATGCATATCGAGATTACTTACTGCCAAGGAACCATCCCCACATCTGTAAATGATGCCGCACGCTTGAAATGCGCACAGCCGAAAAAAGCGGCAATGCCGAGGGTGAAGCCAGATAAACCCGGGTCGAGATCCTGAATGAGCAGAGGGCTCATCCATCCGGAGGCTTGAGCAGACTACTGGACGCCGCTCGCCTCGTCCTGCCTGGCATTCGTCAAAGGTTGAAGGAAAACGCCCTTTGTACTGCCAGAGAAATACGGACTATCAACTTCAGGGAAAAAACTCTCAAAAAAAAAGCACTTTTCCGACATATCGCCAGGCAAAAATTGCTTTAGATAATCACAGATCACCCACCAGTGAGGGTGATTCTAGAGCAGCCATGCTCGCCGAGACTACCCATAACGACGTACATACGTCGGTAAAACAACGAAAAGGACTTCCTATGTGCACGTTGACTCACTTCGATCATCCCTTGGCAGCTCCATCGACTTCCCGTTCGCAAGGGTTCCCACACGCTGAACCTCAAACCCGATACCCCGTTTTTCCGAGGTTTCAAGTGATATTGGCTGGCAATGCCTTCTTCCACATCAAAGAAATTTCCACGGGGCATGTAAGAGGTTTCCGCGCCAATCATAACGAAGCCTGCGCCCTCGCCCGCTCGCTCGAGTCACGTATTTGACACGACGCGCTTTGCTCCTTCAAAGAGACGTTTCGTCATGCCGGTGACTTAACTCAGCCGCCGGCCCGCAACTGCTGCCATACTGCCCGACCAATCAATAGCGTCCCGTCACCGCGGGGCGTCATTGAACACAACAATATATTTCCAAGGGAAGGCCGCAAAGTGACGGAATTTGATATCGGCGAGTTTTTTATCCGGGGTGAAGCCAGAGAAGTCGACGGCGAGTTCCAGGCCGTGATTGTCATGCGCGCCAAGCCACCGCTGAAAACCGTGAGCTATCACCAGGTCGAAAAAGACCGCTGGTTCAAGTCCACGGAGATCGCTGCCCTCGCCGCCCAGGAGTCCGCCAAGGAGCTCAAGGCGGCTGTCGATGCCGGCGCATTGAAAGCCTGATACCCGGTTTTGCGGTCTATGCTCACTCCTGCGTTTGAATATAGTTTTCGAACTCCTGAAGCGTGGCTCCCTCAGAAGTAATGGAGCCGTTGCTCAGACCTCGAACCCTCTTCGCCCCTGCAAGGAGATGAAAATGGAGTCACCGACCCACGACTTGAAAGGTTTGTTCGACCAGCTCGGCCTGGATTCCACCCAGACAGCCATCGACGATTTCATTGCCAGCCACTCGCCGATGCCCGATGACAAGAAACTCATCGATGCCGAGTTCTGGACCCCGCAACAGGCAGGTTTCCTGAAAGAACAACTGCGTGAAGACGCCGACTGGGCGCGGGTGGTCGACGACCTGAACTTGCGCATGCACCAGGTGCACTGACCTCTCGGTTCAATGCAGGCTGTCCGGGATTTCGGCGTTCAATTGCGCCAACCAGGCAGCCTTGCACTCCTCCGCTTCATCGCGACTGGAGAACGCCGTACCCCGGCGTTCTCCGTTCAACAACACCACCCAGCACACGCTCTGGCCCAAGGCTCGCAAACTGGCGGGCACACCGCTGCCAATCATCACCGCGACATCGACTCTGCTTTGCATGTTGCGCTTCGAACTCCGTTAGCAACCTAACTATGTAGGTAGGGTAATGAGTTCGATGACGGGGAAACAGCGACGACTTTGTAGAGATCCGTTGTCGAAGTCGTAACAATCTCGTGGTTTAACGGGGCGCCTGGATCAATGGCAAAAGCGAGGCGGCCTGGCTTTGGCAGATGTGCTCATTCCACTGTGGGAGCGAGCCTGCTCGCGAAAGGGTTGTCTCAGTCCACACTTCTGCTGCATGACACACTGCTTTCGCGAGCAGGCTCGCTCCCACAGGTCCGCGTATTTCCACAATTTTGTGCAAGTGCCGACTGCTTCTGCTATTGCTCTGGCGTCGGCTCTTGCTCTGGCTTTTGATCTTGATCTGCCCCATCGAGAGGCCGAGCGCAGGTTCTGCGCAGTGGGCAACCCGACATGGATGCCGGGTTAGCCGCCCCCGGCCATGGATGGCCGATGGCGGCGGGCCCACGAAGCAGGACCGGAGCGAGGGCATGCCGAGCATTAGCGAGGCACCGAACGAAAGGGGCGAAAGCGCTTTG
The DNA here is from genome assembly GCF_054071155.1 of Pseudomonas sp. SDO5532_S415. Taxonomy (NCBI): domain Bacteria; kingdom Pseudomonadati; phylum Pseudomonadota; class Gammaproteobacteria; order Pseudomonadales; family Pseudomonadaceae; genus Pseudomonas; species Pseudomonas sp. SDO5532_S415. The sequence continues at coordinate 26,099 of NZ_JBSVWS010000066.1, forward strand.
GTTACTTTGGCGCTTTTCCAAAGTGACTCGCCGTAAGGGCGAAACCATTAGTCGCCGTTACCAAATCAACGGATATGTACACCAACCCAAATCCAAAACCTAGCGAACCGTCTGCGGCTTATACCCCAACCGCAACCCACCCCAATGCCGCCCCCTGACCACAATCGGCACCGACAAATCATGCATCAGTTCCCCGGTGTCCCGGGTGTAAGTCTGCAACAACACCGCCTGCTGATGACTGCCACAGCGAATCCCGGTGCGGTCGGCGAATTTCCGTTTGGTGCGGTTCTGCAATGTATCGACCTGCACATCACCGGTCAGCGGCTGGCTGAAGACCTTGTTGTGGGTTGGCACATAACCCTGCTGGGTGCAGGCAATCGCGAACACCAGGCCTTCATGACGCGGTAGCAGCGGTTCCTGGATCGCCGGCAAGACCTGATCGGTGTAGCGGTCGAAACGCGTCTGGTATTTGGCCGGGCTGGTGTCGGGGATCGCCTGGTAATTGCGGTCGAACAAATCGTCGAGGCTGACACGGCCTGCGTCGATGTCCGCTTCGAAACGCGCTGCAATCTGACTCGCGCCTTCGCGCGCCAGGTCGTAGATCCGCTGGTGATAATCGTCCAGCCCAACTTCGGCCAGCCGCTCGCTGATGGTTTCCGCCTGCCCTTCCATCTGCACCGCGGCCTCGGCCAGGCGGCGGGTTTGTTGATCGCTGATGGCCAGGTCACTGCGCATCTGTTCGATGGCGTGAAACAGGCTATCGAGTTGTTCGCGATTGGTCTCGGCGCCGCGGGCGATTTCCCCGACCTGGGTTTCAACGCTGGCCGCCAGGCGGGCGATGTTTTCCAGATGCTGACCGGTGTGCTCGACCTGCTCGACACCGGTGTCGAGATCACTGGACAGCTGGCGGATCTGCTCCACCACCTGCGCGGTGCGTTGCTGGATATCGGCCACCATCTCACCGACTTCCCCGGTCGCGGTCGCCGTGCGCGCGGCGAGTCCGCGAACCTCATCGGCCACCACCGCGAAACCGCGCCCGTGCTCCCCGGCCCGCGCCGCTTCGATCGCCGCGTTCAGGGCCAACAGGTTGGTCTGGCTGGCGATGGACTGAATGACCAGGGTCACGCGTTGGATATCGTCGCTGCGCAGGCTCAGGGCTTCGATCAGTTCACGGCTGCTATTGGCCCGTTCGCTGAGTCGGTGCATCCGCGAAATCGACTCGATCAACTCGCTTCGCCCGGCCGCGCCGCTGCGATGCGCCTCACTTGCAGCGCTCAGCGCCTCGCGACTGAGGGTCGAGGTGGCCTGTTCGGTGGCAATCATCACTTCGGCGTTGCCGACGATTTGCGCTGCTGCACCCAGTTGCGATTGCAGCTTGTCCGCCAGTTGCTTGACCGAAAAGGCCACGCCGGCGGCGGACAGCGCGTTATGACTGGTGGTGTAGGAAAGATCGCGGGTCAACGCGGCGATGGCGCCGGAGGTATCGGCAGGAACGGATTCGGGCGTTGCGCGTGAGCGCAGGCGAGGCAGCCAGATAATCAACACGGCCACTGGCAGGCCAAGGTAAAGCGACCAGCCGCCAAGTGTCATGCCACACAGCAACAGCATCAGGGCGATGCTTTGCAACGTCGGTGTCAGCCAGCGGTTTTTCGGCAAAAGTACAGGCGCAGGCACTGCCGCCACCAGAGAACCTTCTCTCGTCATCGTAGTCACCCCAAAAAAATCTTCTAATTGTTGTCTTCGCATTAAGCGCCACTAAAAAGCCATTATCCATAAGCCTTTAGTCGCGGGTATTGCAGCAGATCAATAGAAGATTTCGTGGACGACAAAAAGCACCGCGGGCAAGCCAGCTCCCACAGGGTTCACGATAATC